>NZ_NMPP01000090.1:0-34518 GCF_009192885.1 Xanthomonas sp. LMG 12462
GTGGTTCAACGATGCCAAGGGCTTCGGCTTCATCACCCCGGAAAGCGGCCCGGACCTGTTCGTGCATTTCCGCGCGATCCAGGGCACCGGCTTCAAGTCGCTGCAGGAAGGCCAGAAGGTGACCTTCGTCGCCGTGCAGGGCCAGAAGGGTATGCAGGCTGACCAGGTGCAGGCCGTCTAAGGACGTCTGCCACCGCAAGGTGCCGAACGCCGGGAGCGCAAGCTTCCGGCGTTTTTGTTTGGGTGTTTCTTTTTTCGGGCAGCGAACTTCCGCTGATCGCCGCGCCATTGCCATAGCGGCAGACGCAGCGACCATGCCCTGCATGCGCGGGTTCACACCTGCATCCGGCTACCATGGCGGCCCCCGAGCTCCGGAGTCGTCGCCATGATCACCGTGCATCACCTCAACCAGTCCCGGTCGCAGCGCGTGCTGTGGTTGCTGGAGGAACTGGCGCTGCCGTACCAGGTGATCAAGTACCAGCGCGATCCCAAGACCATGCTGGCGCCGCCGGAGCTGCGCGCGATCCATCCGCTGGGCAAGTCGCCGGTGCTGGTGGACGACGGTCACGTCCTCGCCGAGTCCGGGGCCATCCTCGACTATCTGGTGGACCGCTACGACACCGGCAGCACGCTGTCGCCGGCGCCGCAGCCGCTGGATTCGCCCGAGCGCCTGCGCTACCGCTACTGGATGCACTACGCCGAGGGGTCGGCGATGCCGCCGCTGCTGATGAGCCTGGTGTTCGGGCGGATCCGCTCGGCGAAGATGCCGTTCTTCGCGCGGCCGATCGCCAAGGCCATCGTCGACAAGGCGATGCATGGTTTCGTCGGTCCGCAGGTGCGCCTGCACCTGGACTGGATGGAGCGCGAACTGGCCGAGACCGGCTGGTTCGCCGGCGACCGCTTCACCGCCGCGGACGTGCAGATGAGCTTCCCGGTGCAGGCCGCCGCGGCGCGCATCGGCCTGCAGACGCATCCGAACCTGGCCGGGTTCGTGCAGCGGATCGAGCAGCGCCCCGCCTATCAGCGCGCGCTGCAGCAGGGTGGTCCATTCGAACTGCTCGGCAGCGCGGACGGTTGAGTTCCGTCCGCGTCGTCCGGGTCAGCGGGCGGGGGGACGTGCCGGGCAGGCACGCACGAAGGCGATGCTGTCGGCCATGACCGGCAGCGCCGGGTCGTCCTTGCGCAGCGCCAGCACCAGGCGCATGTGGCCGACGCCGGGATAGGTCTTCAGTTCGGCCGGTACCCCGGCGCGCTGCAGCGCGGCCTGCAGCGACTGGCTGTTGCGCGGCTCCACCACGGTGTCGGCGTCGCCGTGCAACAGCAGCGCCAGCGGCTCGTCGCCGTCGACGAAGTTCACCGGCTGTGAGCGCCGCTGTTGCGCCGGGTCCTGGCCGAACATGCCGATCAGGTCCGGATCGGTCAGCGGCAGGAAGTCGTAGGGGCCGGCCAGCCCGACCAGGCCGCACAGTTGCCGCGGCGACAGGCCCTGCGCCTGCAGCCAATGAGCGTCGGTGGCCAGCAGCGCGGCGATGTGCGCGCCGGCGGAGTGGCCCATCAGCACCAGCCGTTGCGGATCGCCGCCGTAGTCGGCGGCATGGCGCTGGCTCCAGGCCACCGCCGTGGCGGCATCGCGCATGAAGCCGTCCAGGGTCACCTGCGGATACTTGCGGTAGTCCGGCACGATCGCGACCACGCCGTGCCGCGCCAGCGCTTCGCCGGCCCAGCGGTAGTTCTGGCGGTTGCCGGTCTTCCAGGTACCGCCGTGGAAGAACACCACCACCGGCGCGTGCTCCACCCCGGCGGGGCGATACACGTCCAGTGCCAGGCCATGCGCCGCGTCGTAGACGATCCCACGTTGCTCGTGGAGGCCATGCCGCGAGGAACTGGCGTTGAGGCCGCCGAAGAACAGGCTGCTGCAGGCCGAGACCAGCAGCGAGGAGAGGGCGATCAGGGCGTTGCGGGGCCAGCGGGGCGAAGACGGTCGGTCGGACATGGGCGATCCCTGAGAGGAGCGCGGAGCATGCCGGATGCCCATGTCGGCGGCGAGTGGAGGTGGGGCGTGGAGTGGGGAGTGGGGAGTGGTAAAAGCGGGGGTTACTGCGCGTACGCTGGGTTCGCGGTGGTCGGACCCTCACCCCAACCCCTCTCCCGGGGGGAGAGGGGCTTTTCGGGCTCTCGCGATACCTGGCGTGCACTGGATGCTCACCTCGCGGACTTTCCAATGAAGCCTGCGACTTCTACGCTCTTGCCCATGCCTTCCTTGCGTTTCGACAATCGCTTCGTCGCCGAGCTGCCTGGCGACCCGGAAACCGGTCCGCGGCGCCGCGAGGTGCTGGGCGCGCTGTGGTCGCCGGTCGAGCCGACGCCGGTCGCGGCGCCGCGGCTGCTGGCGTATTCGCCGGAGGTGGCCGCCTTGCTCGGGCTGTCCGAGCAGGAGGTGCGGGCGCCGGAGTTCGCCGCGGTGTTCGCCGGCAATGCGCGCTATCCGGGCATGCAGCCCTATGCCGCGAACTATGGGGGGCACCAGTTCGGGCATTGGGCCGGACAACTCGGCGACGGCCGCGCGATCTCGCTGGGCGAGGCGCTGGGCGTGGACGGGCGGCGCTGGGAGCTGCAGCTCAAGGGCGCCGGGCCCACGCCGTATTCGCGCGGCGCCGACGGCCGCGCCGTGCTGCGCTCGTCGATCCGCGAGTTCCTGTGCAGCGAGGCCATGCATCACCTGGGCGTGCCGACCACACGTGCGCTGAGCCTGGTCGGCACCGGCGAGACGGTGGTGCGCGACATGTTCTACGACGGCCACCCGCGCGCCGAACCGGGCGCGGTGGTGTGCCGGGTGGCGCCCTCGTTCGTGCGCTTCGGCAGTTTCGAACTGCCGGCCGCGCGCGGCGACACCGCCTTGCTGCGGCGCCTGGCCGATCTGGTGATCGCACGCGATTTCCCGGAGCTGTCCGGCACCGGTGGCGCACGCGATGCGGCCTGGTTCGCCGAGATCTGTGCGCGCACCGCACGCATGGTGGCGCACTGGATGCGGGTCGGCTTCGTGCACGGGGTGATGAACACCGACAACATGTCGATCCTGGGCCTGACCATCGACTACGGCCCCTACGGCTGGGTCGACGACTACGACCCGGACTGGACGCCCAACACCACCGATGCGCAGGGCCGCCGCTACCGCTTCGGTACGCAGCCGCAGGTCGCGTACTGGAACCTCGGCCGGCTCGCGCAGGCGCTGGCGCCGCTGTTCGACGACGTGTCGCCACTGCACGACGGCCTCGAACGGTTCCGCGCCGAGTATGCGCAGGCCGAGCGCGACAACATCGCTGCCAAGCTCGGCCTGGCGACCTGCGGCGACGCCGATGTGGCGCTGATGCGCGACGTGCTGGATTTGCTGCAGCAGGGCGAGGTCGACATGACCCTGTGGTTCCGCGGCTTGAGCGCATTGCCGCTGCCGCCGTGGACGCCGGCGCAGGCCCTGGCGGCGCTGGCCGACGCGTTCTACGACCCGGACAAGCTGGCGGCGCAGGCGCCGGCGTTCGAGGCCTGGCTGGCCCGCTATGCGCAGCGCCTGCAGCACGATCCGCTGCCCGCCGCCGTGCGTGCGGAGCGGATGCGCGCGGCCAACCCGCGCTATGTGCTGCGCAACTACCTGGCGCAACAGGCGATCGACCGCGCCGAGCAGGGCGACACCGGCGGCATCGACGAGCTGCTGGAGGTGATGCGGCGTCCCTACGACGAGCAGCCCGGGCGCGAGGCCTTCGCGGCGAAGCGTCCGGACTGGGCGCGCAGCCGGGCTGGTTGTTCGATGCTGTCGTGCAGTTCCTGAGCGGGGCCGGCGCGTGCGCTCAGGGCGCGGTCGCGCCGCGATAGCGCCAGGCGGCCAGGAAGGTCGCCACCACTTCCTCCGCCAGCGCCTGCTGCGCGGCCGCGTCCGGCGCCTGTCCGTTGAGCATCGCCCCGGGATAGGCATAGCCGAAGGTGGCGCCGATGAACGCGGTGGCGGCGAGGGTGGGGCGTGCGACCTGCACGTCGCCGCGCGCGTGCAGGGTCTGCAGCAAGGCGCTCAGGCGCTCGCGCAGGCGGCCGGCGCGGCGCTGGTGCAGCGACTGCAGCAGGTCCGGCATCTGCGCGCTGGCCTGCACCAGCAGGCGATGCAGGCGCAAGGCGTCGGGCGCGTACAGGTGCGCCGGCACGGTCAGCGCGATCTGCCGCAGGGTTGCGGGCAGGTCCTGCGCGGTGGCGCTGCCGATGTTCTCCAGCCGGGTCTGCAGCTCCTCGCCCAGGGCCTCGAACACCTGCATCAGCAGCTCGGCCTTGCTGGAAAAATGGTTGTACAGGCTCTGCCGGGTGAGCCCGGCCTGGCTGGCGATCTGTTCCAGCGACACGTCCAGCCCGTGTTCCAGCAGCAGGGTGTGTGCCGCCGCCAGCAGGCGTGGCCGCGCCAGTGCCGGCCGTCCACGCGGGCGCGCGGGCACGCCCGTTGTCGCCGGCTCGGCCGTCGCCGTCGCAGTTTGCGCATCCTGGCGGCGAAGGGTTGTGCTTCCCTTCATGATTGTTTTTTTGTCTTTAAGTAAATTAAATGATCCTCCCCGCCGTCCCCAGGATCAAGCGCATGCCCGCGCCTTTCGTCCAGCGCCGCCGCGCGCTGCCGTTGCTGCTGTCCGTCGTCGTGCTCGCGTTCGCCGGCTGCAAGGGGGGAGGCAAGGCGCCGGCGCCGGCAGCGAAGACGGTGGAGGTGGTGACCCTGCAGCCGCAGAGCGTGCCGCTGAGCGTGGAACTGGCCGGGCGTACCGTGGCCTCGGAAGAATCGGAGGTGCGGCCGCAGGTCAGCGGCATCCTGCGCCAGCGGCTGTTCGAGGAGGGCGCCACGGTGCGGGCCGGGCAGCCGCTGTTCCAGATCGAGCCGACCCTGTACCAGGCCGCGGCCAACCAGGCGCAGGCCAACCTGGCCACCGCCGAGGCCACGCTCGCCGCCGCCACGCTGCGCGCCGAGCGTTACCGCACCCTGGGCAAGACCCGGCTGGCCGCGCAGCAGGACGTGGACGATGCGCAGGCCGCCTACAAGCAGGCGCTGGCCAGCCGCGACGCGCAACGCGCGGCGCTGGACACCGCGCGTACGCAGCTGCGCTTCGCCACGGTGCTGGCGCCGATCGGCGGGCGCATCGGCCGCGCGCGGGTGACCCCCGGCGCGCTGGTCACCGCCAATCAGACCGATGCCATCGCCAAGATCCAGCAACTGGATCCGATGAACGTGGACATCACCCAGTCCGGCAATCAGTTCCTGGCGCTGCGTCGGGCGATCGCCGCCGGAGGCGTGCAGCCGGCCAGCACGCAGGTGCGGCTGACCCTGTCCGACGGTACCGCGTATCCGCTGCCGGGCACGCTGGAGTTCGCCGACCTCGATGTGGAGGAGACCACCGGTGCGGTGACCCTGCGCGCGCGCTTCCCCAATCCCGATGCGCAACTGCTGCCGGGCATGTACGTGCGCGCGCTGGTCGGGCAGGGCGTGCGCCAGCAGGCGCTGCTGGTGCCGCAGGCGGCGGTGGACCGCACCCCGCGCGGCGAGGCGGTGGCCTGGGTGGTGGGCGCCGACAACGTGGTGCGCCAGCGCGAGTTCACCACACTGCGCGCGGTCGGCGACCGCTGGCTGGTCGGCGATGGCCTCAAGCCCGGCGAGCGGGTGGTGGTGGTGGGCCGGCAAGGCCTCAGCGACGGTGCCAAGGTGACGGTGAAGACCGCCGCCGCCACGGCCGCGCCTGCCGCCAGCCAGGGCTGAGCCGGCATGCTGCCGCGTTTCTTCATCCACCGCCCGATCTTCGCCTGGGTCCTGGCCATCTGCATCATGGCCGCCGGCGCCATCGCCGTGTTCACCCTGCCGATCGAGCAGTACCCGGACATCGCGCCGCCCTCGGTCAACGTCACCGCCACCTACAACGGCGCCTCGGCGCAGACCGTGGAGGACAGCGTCACCCAGGTGATCGAACAGCAGATCAAGGGCATCGACCACCTGCTGTACTTCTCCTCGACCAGTTCCTCGTCGGGGCAGGCGCGGATCAGCATCACCTTCGACCAGGCGGCCAATCCCGACATCGCCCAGGTGCAGGTGCAGAACGCGGTCAACCAGGCGCTCAACCGGCTGCCGCAGGAAGTGCAGCAGCAGGGCGTGACCGTGGCCAAGTCGCAGGGCGACAGCCTGATGGCGGTGGCGATCTACGACCGCACCGACCGCATGGACAACGTCGACATCTCCGACTATCTGGTCAGCACCCTGCAGGACCCGATCAGCCGCATCAACGGCGTTGGCGAGATCAACGTGTTCGGCGCGCAGTACGCGATGCGGGTGTGGCTGGACCCGCACAAGCTCAATGCCTACCAACTGATGCCCGGCGACGTGCGCAGCGCGATCCTGGCGCAGAATACCCAGGTCACCGCCGGCGAACTCGGCGCGCTGCCCACCGGCGCCGAGCAGGAACTGAACGCCACGGTCACCGCGCAGTCGCGGCTGCAGACGCCCGAGCAGTTCCGGCAGATCATCCTGGCCACGCGCGCGGACGGTTCCAGCGTGCGCCTGGGCGATGTGGCGCGGGTGGAGATCGGCGCGGAGAACTATCAGAACAACGCCACGCTCAACGGCCACCCGGCGTCCGGCTTCTCGGTGACGCTGTCCGCCGGCGCCAATGCGATCGCCACCTCCGACGCGATCCACGCCACCATCGAACGGCTCAAGCCGACCTTCCCGCCGGGCCTGGACGTGGCCTATCCGCGCGACAGCACGCCGTTCGTGCGGATCTCGATCGAGAACGTGGTGCATACCCTGGCCGAGGCCATCGTGCTGGTGGTGGTGGTGATGTTCCTGTTCCTGCAGAACGCGCGCGCCACGCTGATCCCCGCGATCACCGTGCCGGTGGTGCTGCTGGGCACCTTCGGCATCCTCGCCGCGGCCGGCTTCACCATCAACACGCTGACCCTGTTCGCGATGGTGCTGGCGATCGGCCTGCTGGTCGACGACGCCATCGTGGTGGTGGAGAACGTCGAGCGGATCATGCACGAGGAGCATCTGCCGCCGCGCGAGGCCACCGAGCGCTCGATGGGCGAGATCACCGGCGCGCTGATCGGCATCACCGTGGTGCTGGGCGCGGTGTTCCTGCCGATGGCGTTCTTCGGCGGCTCCACCGGCATCATCTACCGGCAGTTCTCCATCACCATCGCCTCGGCGATGGCGCTGTCGGCGCTGGTCGCGCTGACCCTGACCCCGGCGCTGTGCGCGACCCTGCTCAAGCCGGTGGAGCAGGAGCGCAAGCTCGGCCGTTTCTTCCAGTGGTTCAACCGCAGCGTCGAGCGCGGCCAGCAGGCCTACCAGCGCCGCCTCGGCACGGTGCTGCAGCGGCCGCGGCGCTGGATGGCGCTGTATGCGCTGGTAGCGCTGGCGATGGTGGTGCTGTACATGCGCATGCCCACCGGCTTCCTGCCGGTGGAGGACCAGGGCCAGGTGCAGATCCAGTTCACCACGCCGGAAGGCACGCCGCTGGCCAAGACCCAGGCGCTGGGCAAGCGCATCAGCGATTACTTCATGACCCACGAGAAGGCCAATCTCACCGCGATCTTCATGGTGGTCGGCCGCAACAACGCCGGCACCGGGCAGAACGCCGGCCAGGCCTTCGTGGCGCTCACGCCGTGGGGCGAGCGCAACCGCGACAACACCGCGCAGGCCATCATCGACCGCGCCAACGCGCATTTCCGCGGGGTCAGCGACGCCAAGATCAGCGTGCTGTCGCCGCCGGCGGTGCGCGGCCTGGGCCAGTCCAGCGGCTTCGAGCTGTGGATCCGCGACAGCGACGGCGCCGGCCGCGCGGCGCTGCTGAAGGCGCAGCAGCAGGTGCTCAAGGAGGCCGGCGACGATCCGCAGCTGACCGCGGTGCGGCTCAACGGCCTGGGCGACAAGGCGCAACTGCAGGTGGACATCGACCACGCCCAGGCCAGCGCGCTGGGCCTGGCGCAGAGCGACATCAACGCGACCCTGGCCGCCGCCTGGGGCGGCAGCTACGTCAACGACTTCATCGACCGCGGCCGGGTCAAGCGCGTGTACGTGCAGGGCGATGCGCCGTACCGCGCGCTGCCGGAGGACATCGCGCAGTGGTACGTGCGCGGCAGCGGCGGGCAGATGGCGCCGTTCGCCAGTTTCGCCAGCACCCACTGGACCCGCGGCCCGCAGCTGCAGCAGCGCTTCAACGGCCTGCCGGCATCGCAGATCCAGGGCGGCGCGGCGGCCGGCAGCAGTTCCGGCGAGGCGATGCAGCGGATGCAGGCGCTGGTGGCCAAGCAGGAGGGCTTCGATCTGCAATGGAGCGGGCTGTCCTACCAGGAGCAGTTGTCCAGCAACCAGACGCTGTGGCTGTACACCGCCTCGATCCTGTTCATTTTCCTGTGCCTGGCGGCGCTGTACGAAAGCTGGTCGATCCCGGTGGCGGTGCTGCTGGTGATTCCGCTGGGGGTGGTCGGCACCGTGCTGGCGACCACCCTGGCCGGGTTCGTCAACGACATCTACTTCCAGGTCGGCCTGCTGACCACGATCGGCCTGTCGGCGAAGAACGCGATCCTGATCGTCGAATTCGCCGAGGCGCGGCAGCGTGCCGGGCGACCGTTGCTGGAGGCGACGCTGGAAGGCGCGCGGCTGCGCCTGCGGCCGATCGTGATGACCTCGCTGGCGTTCGTGGCCGGTGTGCTGCCGCTGGCGCTGTCCACCGGCGCCGGCGCCTCCAGCCGCCGCGAGATCGGCGTGTGCGTGATCGGCGGCATGGTCACCGGCACCGTGCTGGCAGTGTTGCTGGTGCCGTTGTTCTTCGTGCTGGTGCGCGGCCTGTTTCGCGGGTCCGCGCGGCAGGACGCGAGCGCAGCGGCGGCGTAAGTCGTAGACCGACGAGGCGGCTCCGCGACGCGGTGCCGCCTTGCGACTAGACTTTGCGTTCCCCCACGCCATACGACTGTGCGATGAACGATTCCTCCTGCTGCGGCGCGCCCAGCGACGCACCGGCCCACTGGTCCGGCCGCATCCGCGATATCGCCGATTTCCCGAAGCCGGGCATCGTGTTCAAGGACATCACGCCGCTGCTGGCCGACGGCCCGGATTTCGCCTCGGCGCTGGACGAGATGGCGCGTCCGTGGCGCACCACGCCGCTGCAGGCGGTGCTGGGCATCGAGTCGCGCGGCTTCATCCTGGGCGCGGCGCTGGCGCACGAACTGCGTACGGGCTTCGTGCCGGTACGCAAGCCAGGCAAGCTGCCGGGCAGGACGGTGACCCAGGAGTACGCGCTGGAGTACGGCAGCGACCGCATCGAAATGCACGCCGATGCGCTGCCGGCCGGTTCGCGCGTGCTGCTGGTCGATGACGTGCTCGCCACCGGCGGTACCCTGCGCGCGGCCCTGGCGTTGGCGCAGCAACTGGAACTGGAAGTGGTCGGCGCCGCGGTACTGGTGGAACTGCAGGGGCTGCGTGGACGCGATCGCTGGAGCGAGACCTTGCCGCTGCTGGCGACGCTGACGTACTGAGCACGGCCACTGCTCCTGGCAGCGCAGGTGGCGCGGCCGGGGATCGATGCATTGGGCGCGGCCGCGGCGCACATGCGTCGTGGCGATCGCGCATGGCGCGGGCGACGCCTGACGCCGCAACCGCAGGCGCCGTGTCAGGTCGGGTAGATCACCGTTTCCAGGCTGGGGTCCGCATGCGCGGCGGCATGGCTTATGTGGCCATCGAACGGACCGACCTTGCAGATCCGGCCGTCGTCGGCGAACACCAGTTGCAGTCCGTGTTCGGCTTCCCAGTCGCAGTTGCATTCCAGGCTGATGCGCAGGCGGCCGTCGCGGTAGCGGCGTAGATACGCCTCGCTGCCGAACTGCACGTGCGCCCACACCTCGGCGGGGTCGGCGATGTCAGGCGAAGGCCATCCGTATTTGGCGCACAGCGCCTGCGTGTGCCGGTAGTAGGCGAACACGTGCGGCGCCGCCGCGTCGAAGACCGCGGCATCGAGTTGCAGGAAGGTCTCGATGGCGGGCGCCGCGTCGACCGGAACGTCGCCAGGCTCGCAGCCCACCAGCACGAAGCAGCAACTGCCGCGCATCCACGGGACCGGCACCGCATCGCTCCACAGGCTGCCGTCCTCGTCCGGGCGCAGCGACGCCAGGACCTGCTGCGCCGCGCTCACAGCTTGGCGACCCGGAAGCGGCGGCCCTTGATCTTGCCGGCCTGCAGTTGCGCCAGCGCCTTGCCGGCGTGGGCGCGGGCGATGGCGACGTAGGAGCGGGTGGGGTAGATGGCGATCTTGCCGATCGCCGCGCCGGACAGCCCGGCATCGCCGGTCAGCGCGCCGAGGATGTCGCCGGGACGCAGCTTGTCGGTCTTGCCGCCGTCGATGCGCAGGGTGACCATCGCCGCCTGCGGCAGCTGCGCCGGCCGTGCGGTGGCCAGCGGCGCGCGCGACCAGCGCAGCGGCTGGCCCTGCTCGGTTTCCAGCGCCTGCGCGCGCGCGGTCTCGCGCGGCGCCACCAGGCTCAGCGCCAGGCCGTGCTTGCCGGCGCGCGCGGTGCGGCCGATGCGGTGGCGGTAGGTCTCGGTGTCGGTCGGCAGTTCGTAGTTGATCACCGCCGCCAGGTCTTCCACGTCCAGCCCGCGCGCGGCCACGTCGCTGGCGACCAACACGTTGCAGCTGCGGTTGACGAAGCGCACCAGCACCTCGTCGCGGTCGCGCTGTTCCATGTCGCCATGCAGCGCCAGCGCGGAGAAGCCGAACTGCTGCAGCGAGCCGGCGACCTCGTCGACCTCCTTGCGGGTATTGCAGAACACCACGCTGGACTCAGGCGTGAAGCGCAGCAGCAGGCCGGCCACCGCCTTCTGCCGGTAGGTCGGGTCGACCTCGAAGAACTGCTGGTCGATCTCCGGCGCGCTGTCGGCGCCCTCGACGGTGATTTCCGCCGGTTCCTTCAGCAGGTCGCGCGCCAATGCGCGGATTTCCTCGGGAAAGGTGGCCGAGAACAGCAGGCTTTGCCGATGCTTGTCGCAGCGGCTGGCGATCTCGCGGATCGGCTCCTCGAAGCCCATGTCGAGCATGCGGTCGGCCTCGTCCAGCACCAGCGTGCGCACCCCGCCCAGGTGCAGCGCGCGCTTGCGCGCCAGTTCCTGGATGCGGCCGGGCGTGCCGACCACCACCTGCGGGTCGTGCGCCTCCAGCGAGGCCAGTTGCGGCGCCAGCGGCATACCGCCGGTCAGCACCACCAGTTTCATGTTGGGAATGCCGGTGGCCAGCTTGCGCAACTGCTTGCCGACCTGGTCGGCCAGTTCGCGGGTCGGGCACAGCACCAGCGCCTGCGCGCGGCTCAGTGCCGGATCCAGCTTGTGCAGCAGGCCCAGGCCGAACGCAGCGGTCTTGCCGCTGCCGGTGGGCGCCTGCACGATGACGTCCTGGCCGGCCAGGATCGGCGGCAGGCTCTGCGCCTGCACCGGGGTCATGCGGGTGTAGCCGAGCGCGTCGATACCGGGCGCCAGCGCCGGGGAAAGGGAGAGGGTGGCGAAATCGTTCATGCGGCATTTTAGCTGGTGGGGCCGGGACTCGGGACCCGGGACCCGGAACGTCAACAGCAAAAGGGCATTTCGATTCGCACGACGCGCCGCTTTTTGATTTCCGGGTCCCGGGTCCCGGGTCCCGTACAATACGGCATGCCTCTTATCACTCTGCAGAACCTCGACTACAGCGTCGGCGGCCCCTTGCTGCTGGAAAAGACCGACCTGTCGATCGAGCAGGGCGAACGCATCGCCCTGATCGGCCGCAACGGCGCCGGCAAATCCACCCTGATGAAACTGATCGCCGGCGAGCTCAAGCCCGACGACGGCGAGGTCCGCGTGCAGCAGGGCGTGCGCATCGCCCGGCTGGAGCAGGAGGTGCCGCATGGCGCTGCCGGCAGCGTGTTCGACGTGGTCGCCGACGGCCTGGGCGAACTCGGCCATTGGCTGGCCGAGTTCCATCGGCTCAGCCATGCCGCCGAATTCGACGGCGATGCGCTGGGCGCCGTGCAGTCCAAGATCGATGGCGCCAATGGCTGGGCGCTGGACCAGCGGGTCAACGAGACCCTGACGCGGCTTGAACTGGACGGCGACGCCGAATTCGCGCGGCTGTCCGGCGGCATGAAGCGCCGCGTATTGCTGGCGCGCGCGCTGGTCTCGGCGCCGGACCTGTTGTTGCTGGACGAGCCCACCAACCACCTCGACATCGAGGCCATCGACTGGCTGGAAGGCTTCCTCAAGGGCTGGAACGGCAGCGTGGTGTTCGTGACTCACGACCGGCGGTTCCTGCGTGCCCTGGCCACGCGCATCGTCGAGATCGACCGCGGCCAGGTCAGCAGCTGGCCGGGCGACTGGGCCAACTACGAGCGCCGCCGCGAGGAGCGGCTCAATGCGCAGGCGCAGGAGAACGCGCGCTTCGACAAGCTGTTGGCACAGGAAGAAGTGTGGATCCGCCAGGGCATCAAGGCCCGGCGCACCCGCGACGAGGGGCGTGTGCGGCGGCTGGAAGCGATGCGCCGCGAGCGCACCCAGCGCCGCGAACTCGGCGGCAACGTGCGCATGGAGGCCGCGCAGGGCGAGTCCTCCGGCAAGAAGGTGATCGAGGCCAAGGACCTGAGCTTCGCCTTCGGCGCGCGCAGCATGGTGCGCGACTTCTCCACCACCATCCTGCGCGGCGACCGTATCGGCCTGATCGGCCCCAACGGCAGCGGCAAGACCACGCTGCTGAAGCTGCTGCTGGGCGAACTGACCCCGGACCAGGGCGAAGTGCGCGCCGGCACCAATCTGCAGGTGGCGTATTTCGACCAGTACCGCGCCACCCTGCGCGAGGACTGGAGCGCGATCGAGAACGTGGCCGAGGGCCGCGACTTCATCGAGGTCAACGGCAAACGCAAGCACGTGCACGCCTACCTGCAGGACTTCCTGTTCACCCCGGAGCGTGCGCGCGCGCCGATCACCCGCCTGTCCGGCGGCGAGCGCAACCGCCTGCTGCTGGCGCGGCTGTTCGCGCAGCCGTCCAACCTGCTGGTGATGGACGAACCGACCAACGACCTGGACGTGGAAACCCTGGAGCTGCTGGAAGAACTGCTCGGCGACTACAGCGGCACGCTGTTGCTGGTCAGCCACGACCGCGACTTCATCGACAACGTGGTCACCTCGACCATGGTCATGGAAGGCGACGGCCGCATCGGCGAATACGTCGGCGGCTACAGCGACTGGGTACGCCAGCGCCCGGCGACGCCGGCCAGCGCGATGGCGGTGGCCAAGGCTTCGGCCACCGCGGCGGCGACCACGCCGGTGGCGGCCGCTGCAGCGGCGCCGGCGCCGGCGCCCGCGCCGGCCAAGCGCAAGCTCAGCTACAAGGACGCGCGCGAACTGGAGCAGTTGCCGGCGCGGATCGAAGCGCTGGAACAGCAGGTCGCGGCGCTGACCGAGGCGATGGCCGACCCGGCGTTCTATCAGCGCGACGCGGCGGCGGTGACCGCGCATACGCAGGCGCTGAGCCAGGCGCAGGCGGACCTCGATGCGGCGTATGCGCGGTGGAGCGAGCTGGACGGTTGAAGAGCCGGGGCTCGGCACAAACACCCTGGGCCTGCGGCGGCAACGACCACGGCGGCCGCTTTACCGAGATCAAAGACCGGATGCGTGGGCGTTGGGGGGTGTCGCGTCGGGGCTGAAGCCCCTCCCACAGGGGGGGCATGTGCGGGTGGCCTGTTGTGCGAGCGGTTCTCGGCGCAGCGCGGTCAGGTCAATCCGACTCGGCGGGTGCTTCCGCTTCCTCGCTGCCGCCCACGAACGCGACGAAGCTGACGCCGTCCTGCGCCCATTCGCGGGCGACGTCGTCGAGGATGTCCAGCAGCACGTCGAAGGCCGGTTGCGCCACCGCCTGCAACTGCCCGGCGTCCTCCAGCAGCAGCGCGTAGCCGCGCGGGGAGGGCAGCCAGGACAGGTCGCGCAGGCCGTCGGTCAGCGCGTCCCAGTTGCGGCCGAAGCCGGGCGGGAAGTCCAGTTGCGCGGCCAGCCGCATCAGCAACATGGCCTTGCCGGTGCAGCCGTGCAGGTCGATCCGACACAGCCGCAGGCCGGCGTCGCGGGCCAGGGCGGCGACGCTGTCCAGGTCGCGGTTGGCGACGCGGTAGACGCCGGAGGCGGCCGGCTCGGCCAGGTTCAGCGCGAACGGGAAGCCGCTCATCGCGCCGGCCCCGCGCCACCGACCTGGAAGCTGCGGAAACTGTCGTAGTGGTCGTCGCTGTAATACCAGACTTGCGGCGGCGTGCCGCCGGTGACGATGCGGCGCGTGCCGCGATGCAACAGTCCGGGCGTATCGACGGTGTACTCGCGGTAGTAGCCGCGCGGTTGCGCCGGCAGGCGGTTCTCGCGGTTGCCGAACACGCTGCCGTCCTGGCGATGCGGGAACGGGCCGCCGCGCTGGATCAATGCCACCGTGGCGCGGGCTTCGGGCGGCAGGAATGCGGGCAGCTCCGGCGTCGCGGCATCCGATGCCGCGGCTGCCTTGCCGGGCGCGGTGTACGGCGCCTGCGCGGCTGCGTCGAGCGAGGGGGCGAACTGCTGGTGCGGCGGATGCTGCAGCCCGCGGATGCCCCACAGCCCGCCCACCAGCAACACGATGGCGGCGATCAACAGCACGGGCTTGCGCATGGACTCTCCTGCAGGAACGGCGGCGGCGCGTAGGGTGGCGCCATCGCACACAGTATGGGCCGGCCTGCCTGTTCGCGCTCTAAACGCCGCCGGTCACGGTGGTGACTCGTGCGATTCACATCCGACTAACCGGGGCGTGGGGCATGGTAGGCGCCGATTCGCAAGGCCGGCCGGCACCGCCGCCGCGGGATGGGACGATGTTTCCCCAGCCGCGCCCTTGGTAAGGTCGCCGACCGTCCCTACCATTGCTCACGCAACGCTCGTCCTTTCGACGGCGAAAGTCCAGGAGAACCGCATGGCCTACACCCTCCCCAAGTTGCCCTACGCCTACGACGCGCTGGAACCGCACATCGATGCGCAGACGATGGAGATCCATCACACCAAGCATCACCAGACCTACATCAACAACGTCAACGCCGCGTTGGAAGGCACCGAGTACGCCGACCTTCCGATCGAGGCGCTGGTGTCCAAGCTGAAGTCGCTGCCGGAGAACCTGCAGGGTCCGGTGCGCAACAACGGCGGCGGCCATGCCAACCACTCGCTGTTCTGGACGGTGATGGCGCCGAATGCCGGCGGCACGCCGAGCGGCGACGTCGGCAAGGCGATCGACGCCGAACTGGGCGGCTTCGACAAGTTCAAGGACGCCTTCACCAAGGCCGCGCTGACCCGCTTCGGCAGCGGCTGGGCCTGGCTGAGCGTCACCCCCGACAAGAAGCTGGTGGTCGAGAGCACCGCCAACCAGGACAGCCCGCTGTTCGAGGGCAACACCCCGATCCTGGGCCTGGACGTGTGGGAGCACGCCTACTACCTGAAGTACCAGAACCGCCGTCCGGACTACATCGGCGCGTTCTTCAACGTGGTCGACTGGAAGGAAGTGGAGCGCCGCTACCACGCCGCGATCGGCTGATCGCGCGCCAGCGCTGCACCATGAAGAAGGCCGGGTTCGCCCGGCCTTTTTTTGTGTGGATGCCCGGCATAAGCGCTGGAAGTGCGGGTGGGGCGTGGCTGCCAGGTTGGTATGCGGCCCTCGCGCGCGTGACCAGCGTGCTTCGGCAGCGATGGCGGCCTATGCCGCATTGGCCGCCGCTTGCGCCGCTGCGTCGCCAGGGCGCGCTAAACCTTTGGCGTGCAGGCGCAGGAGCGGCTTCAGCCGCGATGGGCGTTACCGGGAATGCTTTGTCGCGGCCGAAGACGCTCCTGCAGATGACGCTGTGCGTGACAAAAGCAGGGAATCGGCGATGCCCGATCGTTTCGGTCCGATGGCATGCCGATGCCGATCCACCCCCATGCGCCGCATCGCAAGGCGGTGATCGCACGGCGCGCGAACGTGCCCAGCCTGCCGTCCGCTATGGCGCCGGTTGCAGCGATGTCGGTATCGGGTCCAGCGGCTGAAGTGCCATCAGCAGGCCGCGCGTGCCGGCCACGGGCAGGTCGGGCGCCGGCGCGAGCAAGCGTGCGCCGTGCAGCGGGCGGAAGTGGCCGCGTTCGAAGAACACGTGGTCGGCCGCGGCCGCGGTCCCGGGCGCACGCACGTCGATCCGGTTGCGCGCCGATTCGCCGCTTACGCTGGCGTCCTCGAAGCGCGTTGCCAACGGCGCCAACTCGGGCGCACGCGCCGCGGCGAAGAAGCCACCCGCCAGCAGCGACGGCACGCCCTCGGCGGTGGCATCGATCCAGGCCATCAGGTCCTCGGCCTGTTCGCGGCGGCTGGCGCCGCCGTCGCGCGTCGCGTGCAGGCGGGTGAAGTACAGGTTCACCGGCTGCCCGTGCAGGTCCACCCGTACTAGGCCGGCGACACTGTAGTCCTCCAGCGGATGCAGCAAGGTCTCGGCCTCTACCAGCACCGGCAGGCGGGTCAGCAGCGCATTGCCGCGGCGTTGCGGCCGGCTGGGCGGATCGGTGCTGATGAAGTGGCAGTGGTAGCCCAGGCGCGCGGCCAGCCATTGCGCCTGGTTCGGCATCTCCGGCGTCTGCAGCACCTCCTGCAGGGCGATGGCGTCGGGATGCAGGCGCTGCAGGGCCACGGCAATGCGCTCGCGGCGCGCGATCCAGTCGTCGCCGTCCTGCGTGGCGCGCGGATCCGGGGCGAGCGTGACTGTGACCACGGTGAGGGCGGCGTCTGCCGTGGCCGAGGCCGTCGGCACCGCGTCCGCCGCCACGTGCGCCTGCGCCAATGCCGCCACGGCCAGCAACAGCCAGCCGGTGCGATGCCATCGGAAGACGCGGGGAGTCATGCGGGCGATGCTACGGCGCAGCGTCTCAGGGTTGCGTATACAGCCGATGGTGCTGCGGCGTCCGCCACACAATCGGTGCCGCGCAGGTGGCAATGACGAACATCGCCCCACCTCCGGCGCGCACAGGCGCGGAGGCGGGGCGGGGACCGGTACACACGGCGCGCGTGCGCCGCGCGCCTCGGTCAATGCTGCAGCACGCCGTCCTTCAGGTGCAGCGGCGCGCGCGCCTCCACCTGCGTCGCCGAACGGCCCAGCAGCACCTCGTAGTCGCCGGCGACGATGTGCCAGTGGCGCTGCTTCGGGTCGTAGTCGGCCAGGGTCTTGGGCTCGGCGACGATGCTGACGTGGCGGCTCTCGCCCGGCTTGAGCAGCACCTTGTCCCAGCCGACCAGGCGGATCGGGGTGTGATGGCCCTGCGGCAGGCGCAGGTACAGCTGCGGCACGTCGGCCCCGTCACGATCGCCGGTGTTGCGCACGTCGAAGCTGGCGACGACACGGTGACCGTCCGCCTGCACCTTGAAGTTGCCGTAGGCGAACGTGGTGTAGGACAGGCCGTAGCCGAACGGATACACCGGCTCCAGGCCGCGTGCGGCGAACCAGCGGTAGCCGACGTTGGCGCCTTCGATGCTGTAGTCGACGTTGCTGCCGGCCGGTTGCGCCGGCTTGAAGCCCAGGCCGGGAATCGACGGCCGCGGCAGTTGCGACACGTCGCGCAGCCAGGTCACCGGCAGGCGGCCGGACGGGTTGACCTCGCCCAGCAGCAGCCGCGCCAGGCCTTCGCCACCGCGGATGCCCGGGTACCAGGCTTCCAGCACCGCCGGCACCTGCTGCAGCCACGGCATGGCGACCGGGCCGTTGGTCTCCAGGACCACCACGGTCTTCGGGTTGGCCTTGGCCACGCCGGCGATCAGCGCGTCCTGCTTGTCGGGCAGGGCGATGTCCGGCAGGTCCACCGACTCGGCCGACCACTGCGTGGCGAACACGATGGCCACATCGGCTTCGCGCGCGAGCTTGGCCGCCGCCGCCGCGTCGTCGCCGCTGGCGTAGTCGATCTGCGCGTCGGGCAGGGCCTTGCGCAGCGCCTGCAGCGGCGAGGACGGATGGAACATCACCGGGCCCGGCCAGGTGGTCGGGGCGATCCCCGGCACCGCGTTGCCGCCGTTGACGGTGATGCCGACCATCGAGGAGCCGCCGCCGCCGATCACGCCCTTGTCGGCATGGCCGCCGATCACCGCGATGCGGCGCAGGTTGCGCGACAGCGGCAGCAGCTTGCCCTCGTTGCGCAACAGCACCGTGCCTTCCTCGACCACGCGCTGCACGGCCAGGCCGCCGGCGGCGTCGTCGATCGGCTGGTGCTGCGGCGGGTTGTCGAAGCTGCCGGTGGCGATGAAGGCGCGCAGGATGCGCTTGACCATGTCGTCCAGGCGCGCCTGCGGCACGGTGCCGGCGGCCACCGCCATGCGCAGCGGCTGGTCGAAATACACCGCCTTGTCGAACACTTCGCCGGCCGACTGCTGGTCCAGGCCGGCCAGCGCCGCCTTGGAGCCGCTGTGCACGCCGCCCCAGTCGGACATCACGTAGCCGGGGAACTTCCATTCCTGCTTCAGCACCTGGTTGAGCAGGTAGTCGTGCTCGCAGCCGTACACGCCGTTGATGCGGTTGTAGGAGCACATCACCGAGCCGGGCTGGCCGATCTTCAGCGCCAGCTCGAAGGCCAGCAGGTCCGACTCGTGCATGGCCTGCTCGCCGATGTCGGCGCTGTGGGTGTTGCGCCCGGTCTCCAGGTCGTTCATCGCGAAGTGCTTCATGGTCGAGACCACGTGCTGGCTCTGCACGCCGCGGATCGATTCGCCGACCATCGTGCCGGCCAGCAGCGGATCCTCGCCGGCGTACTCGAAGTTGCGGCCGTTGCGCGGGTCGCGCTGCAGGTTGACGCTGCCGGCCAGCAGCACGTTGAAACCCTGCTGCCAGGCCTCGCGGCCCATGGTGGCGCCGCCGGCGAAAGCCAGTGCGCGGTTCCATGTGGCGGCGGTGGCCGGGCCGGAGGGCAGCGCGGTGGCGTGGTCGCCGGGGCGGATGTTGCCGGGATTGGTCACGCCGAGGCCGGCATCGGCCAGTTGCTGCGACGGGATGCCCAGGCGTTCGATCGCCGGCACGTAGCCGGCCGAGCCGAGCGCACCGGCCGGCTTCGGGCCGCCGTCCTTGCCCAGGCCGAAGTAGCTGTGCAGCATCTGGAACTTCTCGTCCGGGGTCATCGCCTGCACCAGCAGCGCGGCGCGCCGGTCCGGCGACAGGTTGCGGTCGTTCCACGGGCGCTGCGCAGCGGCGGCGTTCGGCGTGGACGCCGTGCCCACGGCCGCCGCCGGCGGCGCGGCGACGGAAGGCGAGGCCAGCGCGAGGGTCAGGCAAAGGGATCCTGTAAACGTTTTCATATCGGGGCGAACAGCCTCTTCAGCAGATGACGGGAAGGCGCATCGGGGGAGTCGGGGGGAGGGTGGAACCGCGCGTCAGGACGGTGCTTCGTCGCTGCGCATGACCGGGTACAGGCGGTAGCGCTCGTCCCAGGAACTGTGGCGGCGGTAGAAGAACTCCAGCCGCGCCTGCGGATCCTTGGCGAAGGCCGCGTCGTGTTCGAGCTTGTCCTCGAACTCGGCCTTGAGCGCCGGATCGCTGGCCAGCATCTGCCGCGCCACGTCCTCGGCGACGTAGTCTTCCATGTACTCGGCGCGCTCGAACGCGCTGTTGAATTCGCCCCATTGCAGCAGCGAGTCCGGCGCCTGCGGTTCCAGCAGCGCCATCAACAGCCGCGCCTTGGGCTGGGCGATCGGCACGAACAGCGCGCCGGCGCCGACCGCGCGGGTCTCCGGCTTCCAGGCGCCGGCGACGCTGAGCCGCTGGTGGCCTTCGGACGAGCGGGCGGCGAAGCTGGCGGTGTCGGCGCGGAAGGTCTGCACCGGCAGGGTGGCGTCGTGCTCCAGCGTGCGGAAGGCGATGCCGTGCTGGCGCAGCTTGGCGCCGACCAGGGCGGCCTGCGCCGCCGGCACCAGGTAGCCGGCGCGCGGCGCGGCGACTTCCACGCTGGGCACGATCTGGTCGCGCAGCGCCACGCGCCAGATCTTCGGGGTGCGCTCGTCGTAGCGGGTCATCAGCGCGCCGGACACCGGCGAGGGCGTGCGCGTGTAGGCGTAGCCGCGGAAGTCCACCAGGTGCGAGGCGTCGGTGGTGCGGTAGTCCAGCGCCACGGTCTTCCCGCCCAGGGCTTGCGCGCGGGTGTCGGCCGCCAGCGCGTCGGCGCGCCACTGCGCACCGTGTCGCGCCACCTGCTGCAGCACCGAGACGATGGTGTTGCGGGTGATGCGCACGCGCTCGGGGTAGCGCTTCCACGAATGCGTTTCCACCAGCATGCCGAAGCGGTTGCGCAGCTGGAAATAGCCGTGCGAGAAGCGCGGCGTCGGCACCCCGTCCTCGAAGCCGGAGGCGGGGTCGTCGTTGACCACGAAGGAGGGGTAGTAGGGAAGCGGCAGCGAGCCCTGCCGCTTCAGATCGGCCAGCACGCTGTCGCGCAGGCGCAGGCCGTCGCCGCGCAGCGCGGTGTCGCCGGCGTGCAGCGGTTCCACCTGGATCGACACGTCGTGCTCGAACTGCGCGCCGTCGGTGACGTGCAGATCCACATACACGAGCGGGTCCCACTGCTCGACCAGGCGCAGCATCGCCTGCATCTCCGGCGCGTCGGCCTTGACGTAGTCGCGGTTGAGGTTGAGGTTCTGCGCGGTGGTGCGCCAGCCCATCTGTTCCGGACCACGCTGGTTGGGCCGGTTCCAGGCGCCGAAGCGCTCGTGCCCGTCGACGTTGAACACCGGTACGAACAGCCACACCTGCTTGTCCAGCGCGCCGCGCGCGGCCTGGCCGTCGAGCAGTTGGCGCAGCGCCAGGAAGCCGGCGTCCTTGCCGTCGATCTCGCCGGCGTGGATGCCGCCCTGGATCAGCACCACCGGCAGCTTGCGCGCCTGTGCGGCCGCCGGATCCAGCGCGCCGGAGGTGGACACCGCCAGCGCCTTCATCGGCCGGCCTTCCGGGGTGGTGCCGAAGTCGAAACAGCGCACCGCCTGCGGATAGCGCTGCGCGAAGGCATCGCACAGCGCAATGGTTTCGGCGTAGCGGCCGGTGCGCGCGAATCCGCTGCGCTCGGCTTCGGTGGACAGGCCCGCCTCGCTGGCCAGCGACGGCATGCTGCAGAGCAGCATCGGCAGCAACAGGGTGGCCAGCCAGGGTCGGATCATCTCGGCACCGTCTCGGGACAGGCGCCCATGATGCGGGCAGCGCGCCGATTGCGAAAGCACCTAGGGCGTGTCCTAGCGGTTCGATTCGCCGGAACGATCGGGTAACCTTCTGAAAATTTTGCCTGGACGAGGGCCCGTGAGCAGCCAAGCCACCACGAGGAACGCCGCATGAGCGCGGCGCAAGAGCGCGCCACGGCGCGCATGCCGCGGCAGATTCCGTACATCATCGGCAACGAGGCCTGCGAGCGCTTCAGCTTCTACGGGATGCGCAACATCCTGGTGCAGTTCCTGATCACCTCGCTGCTGCTGCAGGAAGTGACGGCGCCCGGCCGCGAGGCCGAAGCCAAGCACATCATGCACAGCTTCATGATCGGCGTGTACTTCTTCCCGCTGCTCGGCGGCTGGCTGGCCGACCGCTTCTTCGGCAAGTACAGCACCATCCTCTGGTTCAGCCTGATCTACTGCGTGGGCCACCTGTGCCTGGCGCTGTTCGAGGGCCATCGCACCGGCTTCTTCCTCGGCCTGGGCCTGATCGCGCTGGGCGCGGGCGGGATCAAGCCGCTGGTGGCCTCGTTCATGGGCGACCAGTTCGACCAGGGCAACAAGCACCTGGCCAAGGTGGTGTTCGACGCCTTCTACTGGATCATCAACTTCGGTTCGCTGTTCGCCTCGCTGCTGATCCCGTTGGCGCTGAAGAACCTGGGCCCGGCGTGGGCGTTCGGCATCCCCGGCATCCTGATGCTGGTGGCGACCCTGGTGTTCTGGGCCGGGCGTCACCGCTACGTGCGCGTGCCGCTGCCGCCCAAGGATCCGCACGGTTTCGCCCAGGTGGTGCGCACCGCGCTGCTGCGGCAGGCGCCGGGGCAGGGCCGCCCCGGCCTGGTCCTGGCCGGCGTGGCGGTGCTGCTGGCGCTGGCGACGTTCGCCCTCGTGCCGACCCTGGGCCTGGTGATCTGCCTGTGCCTGGCGCTGGTGTTGTTGCTGGCCGGCATCGGCGGCGGCACCTGGTGGCAACTGGAGCGCGCCCGCGCGCTGCATCCGGACGCGGCGGTGGACGGTGTGCGTGCGGTGCTGCGGGTGCTGGTGGTGTTCGCGCTGGTCACCCCGTTCTTCTCGCTGTTCGACCAGAAGGCCTCGACCTGGGTGCTGCAGGGCCAGCAGATGCAGATGCCGGCGTGGTTCAGCGCCTCGCAGATGCAGGCGCTGAATCCGGCGCTGGTGATGCTGCTGATCCCGTTCAACAACCTGGTGCTGTATCCGCTGCTGCGCCGGCGCGGCTACGAGCCGACCGCGCTGCGGCGGATGACCGCCGGCATCGCCTTCAGCGGCCTGGCCTGGATCGTGGTCGGCACGCTGCAGGTGATGATGGACGGCGGCGACGCCCTGTCCATCGCCTGGCAGATCCTGCCGTATGCGCTGCTGACCTTCGGCGAAGTGCTGGTCTCGGCGACCGGCCTGGAGTTCGCCTACAGCCAGGCGCCGCAGTCGATGAAGGGCGTGGTGATGAGTTTCTGGAACCTCACCACCACCGTCGGCAACCTGTGGGTGCTGCTGTCCAACGCGGCGGTGCGCAACGACCGCGTCACCGCGCACATCGGCAGCACCGGGCTCAGCGAGACCGCGTTCCTGATGTTCTTCTTCGCCGCCTTCGCGTTCGTCGCCGCACTGCTGTTCGGGCTGTACGCGCGCCGCTACCGCATGGTCGACCACTACCGCCCCGCCTGAGACCCCGCATGCCCTCCGTCACCCCCGTCAACCTGATCCTGATCGTCCTCACCGTGCTGGTGTCGTGGGCGGCGTTCAACAACCGCCGGCTGCTCGACCGGCTGATCCTGTGGCCGCCGGCGATCGACCGCCACAAGCAGTACGACCGGCTGGTGACCTACGGCTTCATCCATGCCGATTTCCCGCACCTGCTGTTCAACATGGTCACGCTGTACTTCTTCGGCGGCCCGATCGAGGTGCTGATGGAGCGGCTGACCGGCAACATGCTGGTGTACCCGCTGTTCTACCTGTCGGCGTTGGTGGTCTCGATCCTGCCCAGCTACCTGAAGAACCAGAAGAACCCCAACTACATGAGCCTGGGCGCATCCGGCGCGGTGTCGGCGGTGCTGTTCGCCTTCATCCTGATGGCGCCGTGGACCGGGATCTTCTTCTTCTTCATCCCGATTCCGATCCCGGCGATCCTGTATGCCGTGTTCTATGTCGGCTACAGCATCTGGATGGACCGCCGCGGCGGCGACAACGTCAACCACAGCGCGCACCTGGCCGGCGCGGCGTTCGGCGTCATGTTCCTGCTGATCATGGAGCCGTCGGTGCTGCAGCACTTTCTGGGCGAGCTGGCGAACCCGCGCTTCGGGCGCGGCTGATCCGCGACGCGCTGGCGTCCGCACGGGCGTGCGGCGCCGCGCGATCGGCGCATCTCTCATTCGCTGCGCTGGGTATGCGCCGTGGCGCCGATGCGGTCGTGGGCACGCATCGCGCATGGGGCAGATGGCGGTCCGTCAGGCCGCCCTCTGTGTTCAGCGGGTCTGCTGCCCGCGCAACTGCACCTTGGCGCTGCCGATGGCGGCGTTCTCGTAGGTGCGCTTGAGGCGCTGGTAGACCTCGTCGTCGAGCTGTTGGAATTCGCCGCCCTGGTGGTCGCCGCTGACCGACAGTTGGAACAGCCCTTCCAGCAGGGAGGCGTTGTGGTCGCCCTGGTCGTATTTGCTCTCGGTCTCGCTCATGCGCGTGGTTCCCTGTTGGATCGCTGCGTGATGGGAGGTGCAACTCCCATGCCAGGTTTTCGGCCTGTCCTGGCGGTATCGGCCGCGCGCGGCACGACTTGAGCGGCGTACGGCTGACGCGCCGCGTCGGCGGCGTGACGCCCTTGGGCAGGTGTTTCACATCGCCGCGGCAAGCCGCAGCGGACACTGCCTGCTCCGCGACACATCCACTTCCCCATGTCCGCACCGAACGTCCCGATCGCGCACGATCCGCAGCAGCACCGCTTCAGCCTGCAGGTCGACGGCCATCGCGCCGAACTCGACTACGTGCTGGAGCAGGGGCGCATGGTCATCACCCACACCGGGGTGCCTGGCCCGATCGGCGGGCGCGGGCTGGCGGCGCAACTGGTCTCCGCCGCGCTGGACCATGCGCAGGCACAAGGCTGGAAGGTGGTGCCGGCGTGTTCGTACGCGGCCGTGTTCATCCAGCGGCATCCGCAATACGCGGCGCTGCTCGATTGAGCATCGGGCACCGCAACGGCGCGATAATGCGCGCCACTTTTACAGGCATTGCAGGAACAGGGGCAGTCGACGTGAGCAGGGCAGAGACGATGGGCAACGGGCGGATGGCATGGACGGCACTGGCGGTCGCCGCGGCGCTGGCACTGGCCGGCTGCAAACGCGAGGAACCGGCCGCCGTACCGGCGCCCGCCGCGGCACCGGCACAAAGCGAGGCTTCCGCGGCGCCGGAGCCGGCGCAGGCCACGCCGCCGGAACTGAAGGACATCGTCGAACACAGCCCCAGCTATGTGGTCGGCATCACTTTTCCGCCGTCGATCAACCGCTATCCCGGACTGGCCGAGGCGGCCAACCGCTACGCGCAGAGCGCGCGCAGCGAGCTGATGGAAGCGGTCGACGGGCTGGGCAACGATCGCCCGCGCGCGCCCTACGAACTCTCGCTGCAGTTCGAGATGCTGCTGGAGCGTCCGGACCTGGTCGCGCTGAGCGCAGACGGCAGCCGCTACACCGGCGGTGCGCACGGCGAACCGCTGGTGGCGCGTTGGGTGTGGCTGCCGCAGCAGCAGCGCATGCTCACCGCCGAGACACTGATCCCGGATGCGTCGCACTGGAAGCAGGTGGCCGGCTATGTCGCCGCGCAGCTGCGCCAGGCGGTGCAGACGCGGGTGGATGCCGAACAGGTGCCGCCGGAGGACCAGGACGAGCAGGTGCGCAGCGCCAGCAAGATGATCGCCGAAGGCACCGAGCCGCAGCCCGGCAACTTCAGCCAGTTCCAGCCGTTGGTCGACGCGGCGGGCAAGATCACCGCCTTGCGTTTCGTGTTCCCGCCATACCAGGTGGGGCCGTACGCCGATGGCACGCAGACGGTGGACGTGCCGGCCAGCGTGCTGCGCGAGCTGGTGGCACCGGAATACGCGCCGCTGTTCGCCGCCTGAGCGGTGGCCGGCGCGCCAGCGCGCGTCGGCGTCGGCGTGCGGTGCACCGCGTCGACAGCATGCGGGAACGCAACGCGTGCCCTCGTCGGAACGATGCGCAATGGGTAGCATTGGCGGCTACCCCACTTGCAATCGATTTCTTATGGGCAGTTTCGATCAGACCGAGCGGCGTGTGGCGCACACCTGCGCGCGCTATCCGGCCTTCCCGCGCGAGCCCGCCGTCCTGGTCCGGCTGGTCAAGCACCTGTACAAGCGCGTGCATGCCAACGCCAGCGGCGTGCTCAAGGAGTACGGCATCAGCCCGCCGGAGTACGAGATCCTGATGATGCTGTACGGCACGCCCGAGCAGTGCATCACCCCCACCGAGGTGGCCGAGGCCGCAAGCGAGAAGCCGGCCAACATCACCCGTCTCACCGACAGCCTGTGCAGCAAGGGGCTGCTGTCGCGCACGGCCAGTCCGGAAGACCGGCGCAAGGTCGCGCTGACCCTGCAGCCGGCCGGCATCGCCCTGATCGAACGCTTGCTGCCGGACGTGTGTGCGTTCCTGGAGACGGAAACCGCGGCGCTGGATGCCGGCGAGCAGCAGCAGCTGGAGAAATTGCTGAAGAAGATGCTGGCCGGCATCGACGGCCTCGACGCTGCCACCGAGTCGAAGACGCAGGCGGCGCTGCCCTGAGGGCAACCTCGAAGAAGGTGCGTCCGCGGCATCGAGCGTGAATCGATGTGCTGCAGGAGCGACTTCAGCCGCGACCGGTGTGTCGGAAACGCGCGTCGCGGCTGAAGCCGCTCCTGCCGGACGCGTTCCGGTGTGCTTCGGAGGTGTTCTAGGCGCGTTGCCCATCCCAAAGCAGGCAGGACATCGGCCTGTTCCTAGCGCCAGCCGCGTGCGCGCGCGTGCTGTTCGCCGTCGGCATCCAGCGCCTCGCCGGCGATGCGCGCATCCACCGCCTGCAGCACCGCGGCCGGCATCGGGCTGGCCGCCATGCGCATGCCGCCGCCGTCTTCGCGTTCGCCGGCCGGCACCAGCAGTTCCACCCGCCATGCGCCGTCGCGCTGGCAGGCCAGGCCGGCGTTGGTGTTCGACAGCGCGAAGGTGCGGCAGTAATGGCCGTCGCGATCGCGGAAGCTCAGGCCGATGCGCACGCTTCCCTGGGACTGGCCGGACAACTGCTGCGTCAGCGCCTGCGCCAGCGCGCCCTCGGCGACGCTCCCCCGGGCCGCCGCGACCGTCGGGCCGTGCGCATCGCCCTGCGGCAATTGCCGCTGCGCGATCCACAGCCCCAGCAACAGCGCCGCCGCCAAGGCCGCCGGCAGCGCCCAGCGGCGCCGCGCACGCGGCCGCAGCGGCGTCGGTCGGCTTGCCTGCGCCGTCGCATGGACGGGCGAGGCCGGCCGCGCCGCGACAGCGGTGTCTTGGTCAGGCGCGTCGGCCGGCCGTGCACGCGCAGCGGCGAGCAGGCGCGCGGGCACCGCTTCGTCCAGTACCGGGGCAAAGCCGGCGCGCAGCCGCGCCTGCAGGCTGCGCAGCCGCTCCAGCGCCTGTGCCAGCTGCGGGTCGCTGCGCAACGCCGCTTCCACCTGGGCGGCCTGCGCCGCATCCAGTTCGCCGTCGGCG
Organism: Xanthomonas sp. LMG 12462; assembly: GCF_009192885.1. Taxonomy (NCBI): domain Bacteria; kingdom Pseudomonadati; phylum Pseudomonadota; class Gammaproteobacteria; order Lysobacterales; family Lysobacteraceae; genus Xanthomonas; species Xanthomonas sp. LMG 12462. The sequence continues at coordinate 26,999 of NZ_NMPP01000090.1, forward strand.
TAGGCCTGCAGCGTGAGTGCGTCGATCGTGGTGTTCATGCGGTCGCCTCCAGTGACGCCTGCAGGGCTTCGCGCCCACGCGCGAGCCGGCTGGTGAGTGTGCCGAGCGGAATCTCCAACACCGCCGCGGCATCCTTGTAGGACAGGCCTTCGATCAGCACCAGTGCGATCGCCAGGCGTTGTTCCTCGGGCAGGCCGGCCATCGCGGCCTGCACCGCCATCCAGTCCTGCTGCCGCTCCAGCGGCGTGTCGCCGACGTGCTCGCCCTCGGCGGCATCGACGAAGACCTGCCGCCGTCGCCGCTGCGCCCGCACCTCGTCGATCCAGGCGTGGCGGATGATGCCGTACAGCCAGTACTGCAGCGGCGTCTCCGGCCGCCATTGCCCGGCGCGGCGCAGCGCGCGCTCGATCGCGATCTGCAGCAGGTCGTCGGCGTCCTCGCGATGGCCGGCGACGGCACGCGCGAAGCGCCGCAACTGCGGCAGCAGGGTACAGATGCCGTCGCCGACGGCGGCCGTGGGATCGGCGTGCATGTCGGTGATACGTTCGGCGGAGGGGTTTTCTTCCATGGGCGCGGCGCGGCGTTCACCGCGTGTCGGGATGGCAGGATTAGTGTGGCACGCCAACAGGGGCGGACAACGGAGCGGGGCATGGCGACGGGCAGACGAATGCGCTGGATGGCCGTGGCATGGCTGGCGGTGGCGACACCGGTATGGGCGCAGCTGGCGCTGCCGTCGGCCGGCGGGCTGGTGCAGGACGTCACCCAGGGCGTGCAGGGCGGCATGAATCGGGTGGGAGAGTCGCTGCAGGACGCGCGCGGCGAGGTCGAACGGCTGCGCCTGAAACGCCTGCAGGCGCTGCTGCGCAGCGATCCGCGCGGGCTGGAGCGCGACGAGGGCGGCGCCGTGGTGATGCGCGGGCAGGTGGTGGCGCTGGAGCCGGACCCGGCCGCGCTGCAGGCGGCGCAGGCGGCCGGCTTCGCCGTGCTGGAGCAGCGCAGCTTCGGCGAATTCGGCCTGCGCCTGGTGGTGCTGCAGGTGCCATCGGGCCTGTCCACGCGCCGCGCGCTGCAGCAGCTGCGCGAGCGCGATCCGCAGGGCGATTACGACTACAACCACGTTTACAGCGGATCGGCAGCGACGCCGCCGGCACCCGCCAGCGCCTCCGCCGCTCCGGCAGCCGCTGGCGCCGCGACGGGCGGCTTTGTGGTCGGCCTGATCGACAGCGGCGTGGATGCGGCGCATCCGGCGCTGGCCGGCGTGCAGGTGCAATCCTGGGGGTGCGACGGGCAGGTGCGCGCGCAGCCGCACGGCACGGCGGTCGCCTCGCTGCTGGCGGGACGCGCGGTGGCGCACGGGCCGTTCGCGCGGACCCTGTATGCGGCCGACATCTATTGCGGACAGGCCGATGGCGGCACCGTGGTCGAGCTGGTCGGGGCACTGGCATGGATGGCGCAGCAGCAGGTGCCGGTGATCAACATCAGCCTGATCGGCGGGCCCAACCGTGCGCTGCAACTCGCCGTGCAGCGCATGCTCGCGCGCGGCCACGTGCTGGTCGCCGCGGTGGGCAACGACGGCCCGGCGGCACCGCCGCTGTATCCCGCGGCCTATCCCGGGGTGATCGGTGTCACCGCGGTGGATGCGCGTGCGCGGGTCTTGCCGGAGGCGGGGCGTGGGCCGCAGGTGGCCTTCGCCGCGGTCGGCGAACTGATCGCCGCGGCACCGCAGGGCCGCTGGCAGGCGCAGCGCGGCACCTCCTTCGCGGCGCCGCTGGTGGCGCGGCTGGCGGCGCAGGCGCTGTCGCAGCCGAATCCGCAGGCGGCCGCGCAGGTGCGCACGCAGTTGCAGGCGCAGGCGCGCGATCTCGGTTCGCCCGGCACCGATCCGGTGTACGGCGCCGGGCTGCTCGGCGCGGACCTGCCGCTGCAGCGCGCGCCGGGCGGCTGAACGCATTCTGTCTGCGTCCCGCCTGCACGGGATGTTCTGCGTCGCTCGATTCGTAGGGAGACATGAGAGCCGCAGATGGCCTGCGGCGACACGAGGAGAATGCGATGAACGGCAAGACTCTGTTGGCGAGCGCGGTGCTGGTGGCGTCGGTGGCGCTGATCCCGGGCGTGGCCGGCGCGCAGTTGCTGGGCGGTGCGGGCAGCGTGGGCGGTGCGGTCAACGGCACCCTGGGCGGCCTGGGCGGCGGCAGCCTCGTCGGCAACGGCATGGGCGCAGGCCGCCTGGACGCCGGGGTTCCGCTGGATCGCGCCCGCAGCGGCATCGAGCAGTCGTCGCAGCGTGCGCGGATGGCGGCGCAGCGGGCGGCGGCGCGTGGCGCGGCCACCGCGGACGGCGCGGCGCAGACCGCCGGTGCTGCGGTGAACCAGGGCCGCACGCTGGCCGGCAATGCCGCCGCCAGTGGCAGTGCGGCGGCACGCAGCGCGGCCGGTAGCGCGATGGGCCAGGCCGACGGCGCGCTCGGCGCGGCGACCAGCGCGGCCAATCCCACGGCGGCGCTGGCGACCGCCGGCAATGCCGCCGGTGCCGTCAATGGCGTGACCGGTAACGGTGCTGCGTCGAGTGCGGCCGGTAACGGCAGCGGCAACGGCGCCGCCAGCGGCGGCAGCCTGCCGACGGTGCCGGCGGTGCCGGCGCTGTCTGGCAACGGCAGTGCCAACGGTGCGGCCAGCGGCAGCGCCTCGCACAGCGCGGGCACGCATGGTGGGTCGGTGTCGGGCCAGGCGGGTGCGGGTGGCCAGGGCGGTGCGCAGGCCGGTAGCGGTCAGGCGCAGGGGCAGGCCGGCGGCAATGCCTCGCTGGGTGCCAGCATCAACGCCTCCAGCGACGGCCAGTAAGCCGCTGACGGCCACGCGCGGCGTACCGCGCGTCGCCATCGCGACGGCAGGCTGAAAAACACGACGCCCGGCTGAGCCGGGCGTCGTGCGTGTTGCGTTCTGCGGTCGGTCGCGGGTGTGTTCCGCCGTGACGTCGTCGCGACGTGGCGGCACGGCCGCACGGGCCGCGCCGCGCTGCGCCTCAGCGTGCGCTCGGCGTCGCCGCCGGCGTGGCGTTGAGGCCGCGCTTCTCCAGCAAGGGTTCGATCTGCGGCGCGTGTCCGGCGAAGTCCTGGAACAACTGCATCGCATCGACGCTGCCGCCTCGCGAGAGCAGGGTCTTGCGGAAGCGGTCGCCGTTGGCGCGGCTCAGCCCGCCATGCTGCTTGAACCACTGCTGGGTGTTGGCGTCCAGCACCTCGGCCCAGATGTAGGCGTAGTAGCCGGCCGCATAGCCGCCCATGATGTGGCTGAAGTACGGCGTACGGTAGCGCGGCGGCACCGGCGGATAGGCGATGCCGTCGGCCGCCAGCGCCTTGGCCTCGAAGTCCATCACGCCCGATGCCGGCGGCACCTGGCCGGCGCTCAGCTGGTGCCAGCGCTGGTCGAGCATCGCCGCGCCCAGGTACTCGGTGGTGGCGAAGCCCTGGTTGAACTTGGCGGTGGCCACCACCTTGTCCAGCAGTGCCTGCGGCATCGGCGCGCCGCTCTGGTAGTGCTTGGCGTAGTGCTTGAGGATGGCCGGATCGTCGGCCCACATCTCGTTGACCTGCGAGGGGAACTCGACGAAGTCGCGCGGCACGCTGGTGCCGGAGAAGTACGGGTACTTCACGTTCGAGAACATGCCGTGCAGCGCATGGCCGAACTCGTGGAAGGCGGTGGTGACCTCGTCCCAGGTCAGCAGGGTCGGTTGCCCGGCCGGCGGCTTGGGAATGTTGAGGTGGTTGGCGACCACCGGCTTGTCGCCGGTCAGCGCCGACTGCGACACGTAGGAGCTCATCCAGGCGCCGCCGCGCTTGGACTCGCGCGCGTACATGTCGGCGATGAAGATCGCCAGCTGGCTGCCGTCGGCGTCGAATACGTCGTAGACCAGTACGTCGTCGCGGTAGGTGGGCAGGTCGGTGCGCTGCTTGAAGGTCAGCCCGTATTCCTGGTTGGCGGCGTAGAACACGCCGTTTTCCAGCACGTTCTTCAGTTCGAAGTAGGGCTTGAGCTGGGCCTCGTCGAAGTCGTACTTGGCCTGGCGCACCTTCTCGGTGTAGTAGGCCCAGTCCCAGGCCTCGAGCTTGAAGCTGGGCTTGCCGGCGGCTTTCTGCTCCTGGTCGATCATCGCCTGCAGGTCGGCCGCCTCGCGCTTGGCGTTGGCCACCGCGGCCGGGGCCAGCTTGCCGAGCATGGCGTTGACCGCTTCGGGCGTCTTCGCCGTTTGGGTTTCCAGCGAATAGGCGGCGTGGTTCGGATAGCCGAGCAGCTTGGCGCGGTCGGCGCGCAGGGTCATGATCCGCGACACCAGCGCGGTGTTGTCGTACGGGCCGCCGTGGCTGCCGCGCGACACCGAGGCCTCGTAGATCTTCTGCCGCAGGGCGCGATCCTTGAGCTGGGCCAGCGGCGGCTGGCCGGTGGTGTTGAGCAGGGCGATCACGTACTTGCCGTCGAGCTTGCGCGCCTTGGCCGCTTCGGCGGCCGCGGCGATCTGCGCGTCGGACAGGCCGTCGAGCTGCTTGACGTCGTCCACCACCACCGCGGCGGCGTTCACTTCGGCCAGCACGTTCTGGCTGAACTTGGTGCCCAGTTCGGCCAGTTCGGCGTTCATCGCCTTGAGCTTGGCCTTGTCGGCGTCGTTGAGCTTGGCGCCGTCGCGGACGAAGTCGCTGTGGTACTTCTCGATCAGGCGCACGCCCTCCGCGTCCAGACCGAGCTGGTTGCGGGTGTCGTACAGGGTCTGGATGCGCGCGAACAGCTTGGGATTGAGCGCGATCGCATCGCGGTGCGCGGCCAGCTTGCCGGCGTACTCGGCCTGCAGTTTCTTGCGGGTGTCGTTGGTGTCGGCGCCGACCAGGTTGAAGAACACGGTGGTGGCGCGGTCCAGGACCTGCCCGCTCTTCTCCATCGCCACGATGGTGTTGTCGAAGGTCGGTTTGGCGGTCTGATCGGCGATGGCCTGCATTTCCTTCAGTTGCTGCGCCATGCCGGCGTCGAACGCGGGCGCGAAATCGCTGTCCTTGATCTTGTCGAACTGCGGGTAATGCAGCGGCAGCGGGCTTTCGGCGAAGAACGGGTTGGCCTGCGTGGCCGCCGTGGCGGCGGTGGGCGTGGTGGCCGGAGCGGCGTAGGCGGGCATGGCGAGTCCGAGCGTGGCGGCGAGGGCAAGGGCGAGGCGAGAGGTCATCAAGCGGTATCCGCGATCATGGTGATCAGGCAGGCTACCCCAGGCCGGCAGGCGTGACCCGTGACGAAAGCCATGGGAGCGCTGCAGCATCGGCGCTTGTTTCTCAAGGCTTTGCGGCATTTGGCGTGAACCTTGATGCAGTGCGCTTTCGCGCGTGGCGGCGCCGGTGCGGCCACGCATCGGTGATGCGCTGGCGGTGTGCGTTGGCGCGTTCGCGCCCACCTCTGCGACGCCGCCTCGCGCATCGGCCCCGGTTCGCTGGCGACGCGTGCGGCCACCGCGTAGCATCGCCTCGACCCAGCGCCGCTGCGGCGCGCCGCACCACGAGGATCCATGGACACGCCGACCACCGCCTACGCCTTCACCGCGACCACGCTCGACGGGCAGGCGCAGCCGCTTGCCGACTACGCCGGCAAGGTGCTGTTGATCGTCAACGTTGCCTCCAAGTGCGGTTTCACCCCGCAGTACGCCGGGCTGCAGGCGCTGTGGCAGCGCTATCGCGAGCGCGGGCTGGTGGTGCTGGGCTTTCCCTGCGATCAGTTCGGCCACCAGGAGCCGGGCGATGCCGCGGAGATCCGCCAGTTCTGTTCGCTCAGCTACGACGTTGATTTCCCGATGTTCGCCAAGGTGCAGGTCAACGGCGACGGCGCGCATCCGCTGTGGCGCTGGCTCAAGCAGCAGAAATCCGGGCTGCTCGGCATCGCCGCGATTAAGTGGAATTTCAGCAAGTTCCTGGTCGGCCGCGACGGCCAGGTGCTGGCGCGTTATGCGCCGACCGACAAGCCGGAAGCGCTGGCCGACGAGATCGAGCGGGCGCTGGGGTGACGATTCGGCCGAGGACGCTCGGCGTGGTCTTGAATGCTGGATGCCTGCTCTTGTGGGAGGGACTTCAGTCCCGACGTGTTCGAGTTAAAGGCGTCGGGACTGAAGTCCCTCCCACAAAATACTCCCCACTATTTCGCTTTGACCTGCCGCCGTGTCGCTTATCCGGCAGGAGCGGCTTCAGCCGCGATGCTTTACCGGGAACGCCCATCGCGGCTGAAGCCGCTCCTATGATCGGAGACGCGCAGCGCCGTCACTTCTCGACGAACGCGCGCTCGAACACGTAATGCCCTGGCGAGCCGATGCGCGGCGAGGCGACGAAGCCGCGGGCGTCCAGGGTATGGCGCAGGTCGGCCAGCATCTGCGGGCTGCCGCAGATCATCGCGCGGTCGTGTTCCGGGTTCAGCGGCGGCAGGCCGAGGGTGCGCTGCATTTCGCCGCTCTCGAGCAACTCGGTGAGGCGGCCGCGGTTGCGGAAGTCCTCGCGGGTCACCGCCGGGTAGTACAGCAGCTTCTCGCGGATGGTCTCGCCGAGGAACTCGTGCTGCGGCAGTTCCTTCTCGAAATAGTCGCGGTAGGCCAGGTCCTTCTCGAAGCGCACGCCGTGGGTGAGGACCACCTTGTCGAAGCGCTCGTAGGTTTCCGGGTCCTTGATCACCGACAGCCACGGCGCCAGCCCGGTGCCGGTGCCCAGCAGGTACAGGTGGCGGCCCGGGTGCAGGTCGCTGATCAGCAGAGTGCCGGTGGGCTTCTTGCCGACCAGCACCGAATCGCCGGGCTTGATGTGCTGCAGGCGAGAGGTCAGCGGGCCGTCCGGTACCTTGATGCTGAAGAACTCCAGTTGCTCTTCCCAGTTGGCGCTGGCGATGGAATAGGCGCGCAGCAGCGGCCGCGTCTCCGTCTCCAGGCCGATCATCACGAACTGGCCGTTGTCGAAACGGAAGCCGTCGTTGCGGGTGGTGGTGAAGCTGAAGTAGTCCTCGGTCCAGTGGCGGACATCGAGCACCGTTTCGGGGCCAAAAGCGGAAGACATGCCGTTGATCGTGATGGGGAAGGAACGGCGGCCATTCTACCCCATGCCGGTTCAAATGAGATCAACTCTCATTTGAGGGTCGGGCCGATCCCGGCGATCCGGCTCACTTCTCGAACGAGACCTCGTAGGACAGGTACAGCGGCGCCTGCGGCGGCGCCAGCAGCGGGCGCTGGCGCAGGAAACGCTCCAGGCACAGGGCCAGCGGCGTGGTGCCATTGCGCCAGCTGGCGCCGACGCTGCCGTCGGCCTGCACCTGCACCACCACGGTGAACGGCGAGGTGTCCGGGCGCGGCGTGGCGCAACTGGCCACGCCCTCGTCCAGCGCCGCGCGTTGCAGGGTCTGCAGGCGTTCCTCCATCGCCGCCGGCAGGCCGGCTTCGTCGCGGTCGGCCAGGGCCTTGGCCGCGGCGTAGTCGGAAGGCGCCGGCGTGTCCGCGGCGGGAGCGGCGAGCGGCG
>NZ_NMPP01000091.1:0-22909 GCF_009192885.1 Xanthomonas sp. LMG 12462
GACGGTGTGGGTGCCGCGCCTGCACCCCACCCCCCCCTTGGGGGCCCCTTCCCCCGGGGGGGAAAGGAAAGAGCAAAACCCCCTCCCCCCCGGGGGGGGGGTTGGGGGTGAGGGTACGGAGCGCGCAGCGCTCGCCTGGATCTGACGATGCGAGGCTTCGCCCGTACCCTCATCCGCCCCTTCGGGGCACCTTCTCCCGAGGGGAGAAGGAACTTTGAAGCCAGCATGCGCCAGCCCTCTGACACCTTCCCTACCCGCCTGCTCGCCTGGTTCGACCGCCACGGGCGGCATGACCTGCCCTGGCAGCATCCGCGCAGTCCGTACCGGGTGTGGCTGTCGGAGATCATGCTGCAGCAGACCCAGGTGGCGGTGGTCATCCCCTATTTCCTGCGCTTCCTGCAGCACTTCCCGACCCTGCCCGACCTGGCCGCCGCCGACAACGACGCGGTGATGGCGCAATGGGCCGGGCTGGGCTACTACGCCCGTGCGCGCAACCTGCATGCCGCCGCCAAGCGCTGCGTGGAACTGCACGATGGCGACCTGCCGCGCGATTTCGAGGCACTGCACGCGCTGCCCGGCATCGGCCGCAGCACCGCCGGCGCGATCCTCAGCCAGGCCTGGAACGACCGCTTCCCGATCCTCGACGGCAACGTCAAGCGCGTGCTGACCCGCTACCACGGCATCGCCGGCTACCCCGGCCTGCCGGCGGTGGAAAAGCCGCTGTGGGCGCTCGCGCACGACCACGTGGCCGCCGTGCCGGACGGGCGCATGGCCGACTACACGCAGGCGCAGATGGATTTCGGCGCCACCCTGTGCACCCGCGCCAACCCGGCCTGCGTGCTGTGCCCGCTGCAGGACGACTGCGTGGCGCGCCGCGACGGCCTGGTCGAGGCGCTGCCAACGCCCAAGCCGGGCAAGACCCTGCCCGAGCGCGAGGCGCTGGCGCTGCTGCTGGAGAACGCCGCCGGCGAATTGCTGCTGCAGCGGCGGCCGCCGACCGGCATCTGGGCCTCGCTGTGGACCCTGCCGCAGGCCGACACCGACAGCGAGCTGCGCGCCTGGTACGCGCGCTGGATGCGCGGGCGCGCCTACGACGACGCCGAAGCGCTGCCGCCGATCGTGCACACCTTCAGCCATTACCGCCTGCACCTGCAGCCACTGCGCCTGCGCAAGGTCGCCATGGGCGATGCGCTGGGCGACAATGACGACCTGCGCTGGGTGGCGCGCGCCGACCTGTCGACGCTGGGCCTGCCCGCACCGATCCGCAAACTGCTCGTCGGCCTCTAGCGCGCCAGCGCGCGCCGCCGTACGCACCGCCAGGAATTGACATGTCCCGCACCGTCTTCTGCCAGTACCAGCAACGCGACACCGAAGGGCTCGACTACGTGCCGTATCCCGGCGAGCTCGGCAAGCGCGTGTTCGCGCACATCGGCAAGGCCGGCTGGCAAGCCTGGCTGGCGCACCAGACCATGCTGATCAACGAGAACCGGCTGTCGCCGCGCGATCCCAAGCACCGCGCGTTCCTGGAAACGGAGTTGGAGAAGTTCCTGTTCCAGGGTGGCGCCGACAAGCCCGACGGCTACGTGGCGCCCGACCAGGCCTCCTGAGCACCACCGCGTCGTCGCGTCACTCCCACGTACCGACGCTCAGACACCGCCAAGCGCCTGCGTTCGTCGCACCTCACCCGACCTCCAGGAGCGTCTTCAGCCGCGACACGGCCTTACCGGTAATACCCGTCGCGGCTGAAGCGTGCGCCCCGGGGCCATAAGGGCGTGCCGCACAGCACCTTGCAGTGCACCTGACGCAACAGGCTGCACCAGCAAGCGACAGCGCGACATCACCCTAGCCGCACCACCGCGCGCACCGCCTCGCGAATCCCAAATCCCGGCACTGCGTCAGCTCCCAGGCGCCTGCTGCGCCCGCTCCTGCACCTTGGCCTCGCGCAGTTCCTTCTCCGAGGTTCGCAGCGCCTTGACGTCGAGCGGGCGGATGCTGTCGATGCGGCACGGCAGGCGAATCGCGGCGGGGCCGCCGCCGAGCACCAGCACGTCGTCGAACTTCGCCGAGACCTGGCTGCCGAAATGGGTGATAGCGATGCTGGGGGCGAAATCCAGGTCCTGGCAGGTGCCGGCGAATTCCAGCAGATAGGCCTGGTTCGGGCGCGTCCACACCGCCAACGCGCTGTCGCCGAGTGCGGTCCAGCCACTGAGCCGGTTGAAGTACTGGAAGTCGCGCACCGGCGCACCGGCGTGGGCGCGGTACAGGGTCAGACGCTCGTCGTCGCTGAGCCGGTTGGTGGCGCAGCCGGCCAGCACGGCCGTGGCGACGAGGGAGGACAGCAGCAGGCGTTTCATGGCAGTGCTCCCGATGGTGTGGAGCGCATCATGCGCCCGCCGCCGTGCACGCGAGCGTGGATAAGCGCGCGGCGTTCAGCGACAAGGCAGCCAACGCGTGCGGCGACGGCAGCGCTTACTGCGAAGCACCACGCGCGGACTCGCAGAAGCGCTGCCGGTACTCCAGCGCCTTGGGCATCAGCGCCTGCAGGTTCTGGATGCGGGTGCCCGGATTGGGATGGGTGGAGGCGAACTCCGGCGGCGCCTGGCCGCCACTGCTGGCGCTCATCCGCTCCCACAGCGGCACCGCCTCGCGCGGGTCGAAACAGGCCGCCGCGGCCAGCATCAGGCCCACTTCGTCGGCCTGGGTCTCGTGGCTGCGCGCGTACGGCAGCAGGTAGCCATAGCCCATCGCCGCCATCGCCATCTGCTGCTGTTGCGGATCCAGGCCACCGGCGGCGCCGGCCATCTGCCCGATCTGGGTCAGCTTCTGCTGGGCCATGCGCTGCGCGCCATGCCGCAGCAGCGCATGCGCGATCTCGTGGCCCATCACCACCGCCATCGCGTCGGCGTTCTTGGCCACCGGCAGCAGCCCGGTGTAGACCGCCATCTTGCCGCCGGGCAGGCAGAACGCATTGGCCTGGTCGGACTCGATCACGTTGACGTCCCAGTCGAAGCCGCGCGCGTAATGCTTGGCCTGCATGCCGTGCTCGGCGGCCAGCGCGTCCTCGACCACGTCGACCTTGGCGATCAGCCGCTGCGCGATCGCACGCACCTGCTGCGCCACCTGCGACTGCGGATCGACCGGATGTTCCTGCGCCAGGATCTCCTGGTACGCCTGCAGACCCAGCGCCTTCTCGTCCTCCACATTCAACGAGCGATCGATCAGCACCTGCTCGCCGGTGTACGGATCCTCGCTGCGGTTGGAGAACCAGTAGAACCCGGCATACACGGCAAAGCCCAGCAGTACCAGCCAGCGCACCCCGCCCAGCGGTCCACGGCGGCCGCCGCCCGGTTCGCCGCCCTGGCGGCCGAAGACTTGGTTCATCGCACTCCCCCTCGCTGACTGGTGAGGCAATCTAGCGCCGGCACCGGCGCGGCGGCGTCAAATGCCGCGCACCAGGCGGAAGCCGACGCGTGCGCTGGTGCTGTCCGAATCCTGCATCAGCCGCCAGGCCGCGCGCGTCTGCTCCGGCGCATTGGCCCAGTTGCCGCCGCGCACCACCCGCGAGCGGCAGCCCGGGTTGTACCAGGCCGCGCCGTCGGCCGGCGCGCGGCGATAGCTGGCGTGCCAGCAGTCGGCGACCCACTCGCTGAGGTTGCCGGCCATGTCGTGCAGGCCCCAGGCGTTGGCGGAAAAACTGGCGACCGGGGCCGGGCCCCAGAAGCCGTCGGTGTAGCCGACGAAGGCATTGCGCCAGTGCCGCCCGCTGGGCGAGACGTCGCCGCCGCCGGTGAAGTTGCCGCTGCCGCGCGGCGGCGTGCCGGCGTTGCCCCAGGGATAGCGGCCGCGGCCACCGGCGCGCAGGGCGTATTCGAACTCGGCCTCGCTGGGCAGCCGGTAATGCCGCCCGGTCTGCTGCGACAGCCAGGCCGCATAGGCCTCGGCGTCGCGCACGCTGACGTGCATCACCGGGCTGTTCGGCGCCGCCCGCGCGCCCTGGTAATCGGACTGCCAGTCCACGCCGTTGCGGCGCACGAAGTTGCCGCTGCGTTCGTCGTAGACGGTGGAATGGCCGCGGCGGGTGGCGCGCGGACGCGCATTGGTCGCCTCCACGAAACGGCGGAACTCGGCCACGGTGACCTCGGTGATCGACATGGCGAAACCGCGGTCGAAGCGCACGTAGTGCTGCGGCATCTCCGCCGGCGAAGCGCCGGGCTCGGTCTCGGCCGCGCCCATGCGGAAGCCGCCGTGCGGCACCACGATCATCTGCGGGCCGCGCCCGCCGTCGTGCATGCCGTCGGTGAACACCTGGCCGGGGCGGAAGCTGCCGTAGTGGGTGGCCAGGTCGATGCGTTCGCGCAGCATCGCCGCCACCGGGTCGCCGGGATCGGCGATGCGCAGCACGTCGCCCAGGCGCTCGCGCGCCGACTTCAATCCGGCCGGGGTGGCCAGATCGCGCAGGCCGGCATCGCGCAAGGCGGCGATGCGCGCCACCCGCACCTGCTCCACGCGCTCGCGCGCGTCGTGCACCGTGGGCGCGTCCTCGCGCACCCGCGCCGCGCGCGCCAGCCAACTGCCGGCGGCGGCGAAATCCGAGGCCGCCGCGGCCGTCTCAGCGCGACGGATCAGCGCGCTTTCCACCGCCGCCACGCCCTGCCGCGCGCGCGCATCGTCCGCATCCAGCAGCAACGCCTCACGGAAATTGGCCAGGGCGCCGTTGCCGTCCTCGCCCAGGCGGCCGCCGCGCAGGTCGTCCTCGCCGGCGCGGTTGTAGGCCAGCACCCGCGATGCGGTCTCCACCCGCTGCTGCAGGCGCCGCACCGCCGGGTCATCGGCATCCAGCCACAGCGCCACCATCGCGATGCGCGCGGCCTGCTCGAGCGTGCGTTCGGAAAGATCCGGATCGCCCAGCACCTGCGCGCCGAGCTGCAACAGGCGCCGCCGCGCCTTGCGCAGGCCGTCCTGGGCAACGCGATCGTTCGGCGCCAGGCTGCGGATCGCCAGGTACAGCGGAATCGCCGACTGCGCATCCTCGAACAGGCGATCCTCGGCCAGCGCGCGCGCCGCCTGGCGCCGCGCCTGCGGCAGGCCGCTGCGTGTCAGGGTCGGCAACGGCGGCTGCCAGCGCGCCACGGTCTCGGCCGCATCCTCGCCGCCGATGGTCACGCTGGGCGCCTGCACCGGCTTGGCCGGCGCCGACTGCGTCGTAGCGGTGGCGGTGGCAGCGGCGGTCGCAGGCGCGGTCTCGGCGGCCGGCGCCGACGGCTGCCGCGCACAGCCGGCCAGCGCTGCCGCAAGCATGCTCCAGACCATCACAACGCCGCTGCTGCGCACTTTTCCTCCGAACCATGGACCTTGCGACGCCATCCCGTCCGGCGCGCCGTGCGGCCGGCGGAGCGACGTTAGGCTATTCTCGCCTGCCTGAGCAAACCCTGCAGTCAACGGAAATCACGTGCCTTACTGGATCAAGCAACCCGCCGAGCTGAGCGAACGGCTGGCGCAGCGACCGGCCCGCATCGGCCTGGATACCGAATTCGTCCGCGAACGGACCTACTGGCCGCAACTGGCGCTGGTGCAGATGGCGGTGGGCGACGAGATTCTGCTGATCGATCCGCTGATCCCGGGCATGCCGCAGGTGCTGGCGCCGTGGCTGAGCGACCCGGACATCCTCAAGATCATGCACAGCGCCAGCGAAGACCTGGTCGCCTTCAAGTGCGCCTGCGGCACCCTGCCGCGGCCGCTGTTCGATACCCAGATCGCCGCCGGCCTGGCCGGGCTCGGCGCCGGCATGGGCTACCAGAAGCTGGTGCTGGAGATCACCGGCGTGCACCTGGCCAAGGGCGAGACCCGCTCGGACTGGCTGCGCCGCCCGCTGTCGCCGGCGCAGCTGGAGTACGCCGCCGACGACGTGCGCCATCTGTTCGCGCTGCACGACAACCTGCAGGCGCGGTTGCAGACCCTTGAGCGCGGCGACTGGCTGCACGAGGACGGCGAACGCCTGCTCGGCACCGTCGAGCACGACGACGGCGAACGCTGGCCGCACCTGGGCATGCGCTCGGCGCAGTTCATGGACCGCCCCGCGCAACTGCGCCTGCTGCGCCTGTTGCGCTGGCGCGACGCGCAGGCGCGGCACAACGACAAACCGCGCAGCTGGATCCTGGACAACGAACTGGCCGCCACCCTGGCGCGCTTCCCGCCGCAGGACCAACCGGCCATGCTGGCGCTGTTCGACAAACACCCCAAGGCGCCGCGCAAGCTCAGCGATGCGGTGTGGCAGGCGCTGACCACCCCACTGGCCGACGAAACCGACGCCCCGCAGGCGCTGGCCGCCAGCGACGACAACAAGGCCGCGCTGAAGCGGCTGCAGGACGCGGTGGCCGCGCGCAGCGCCGAACTCGGCCTGCCCGACGGCCTGCTGGCCTCGCGCAAGCACCTGGAAGCCCTGCTGGAAAGCGCGCAATGGCCGGCGCCGCTGGCGGGCTGGCGCCGGCGCGAACTGGAACCACGGCTGCAGCCGCTGCTGGCGGCCACGCGCTGAGCGGGCGCGGCCGGGCCGATCGCGCCGCCTCGTCCGCGCAGCGCGATCGGGTCAACGATCGGGCATAAAAAAAGGCCAGGAATTCCTGGCCTTTCTTCGTTCGCTCAATACTTGAAGAGCGGGAACTTCAGATCCGGATGGCGCGCCTTCCATTCGTTGTAGGCGGCGGTGCCTTCCCAGGCGGCGAACGCCTTCGGCGTACGACCGCGGCCGGACCAGGTTTCGCCGGTGTGCGGCAACTGGTACTTCGGCTTGACCTCGCTGCGGCCGCCGGCGGACTTGCTGCTGGCCGGCTTGGGCGCTGCGCTGGTCACGTAGGCGGCGATCTCGTTGCGCTGCTTGGCGCTGAAGAACTCGGCGAACTGCTCCAGCAGCGACAGCACGTTGGCATGCGCCGCATTGGTTTCGCCCTCGCGCGCCTGCCGCTCCTGCTCTTCCAGCTTGCGCATTTCTTCCTGCAGCTTGGCCTTGGCTTCGGCGATCTGTTGCAAGTTGCGAACTTCCGTCATGTGTAAAAGACCTGTCTTTAGTAAAAGGTGTGAAGCGGACGGTATATTTCGTCCGGAACGAAATCACCGCGGGGGATTTCGGCCGTCGAGTATATCGACTCCATGCGAGCGCTGTAGACAAAAGGCGAACACGTTTTCCGGCCCGACCGGTCCCCTGCCCCGGCGCCGCCGATGTTGCACTGCCCCCTTGGCACGCGGCCCCGTGCCCAGTTACACTACGCGTCTGATGTGGGGCGGTAGCTCAGCTGGGAGAGCGTCGCGTTCGCAATGCGAAGGTCGAGGGTTCGATCCCCTTCCGCTCCACCATCTTGCCGTCTTCGACGGTGCAAACGAGGTCAGACAGCCACCAGGCTCTCTGGCCTTTTTTGTTGGCCGATCTTGGGCCTGGTCGCGCTCGATCGCGCGGGGTGCGCCGTCCGCTGGCGCGCCACGCAGTCCTTGGCCGTCGTCCTGACGGAACGGGAAGCGGGATGCACTCCGATCCTTCCCGCCGCATCGCTCAGTCGTGCCCGTCCTGCCCCGGCTCATCCTGGCCGGAACGCGGGCCACGCTCGTGCGCCTCGCGCAGCTTCTGGTCTTCCAGGCCCGGCCGCTGCTTGGCGGTGTCGTCCTGGGCACGGTCCTGCCGGCCCTCGTGGATGCCCTGCTGCTTGCCGGACTGGGTGGTCTCGTCGTTTGCCATGGTCTGCACCTCGCTGGGGCGGATGCCCGTTCGCCGCCACCCTAGCGAGGCCGCCGTGATGCATGGATCACGGCCTACCTGACGTCACGCCGCCAGCGCCGGTGCGCCGGCCTCGGCGATGTCGTCGCTGCGCAGCAGCCGCGCGCGGTCCAGCAGGATCACCAGCCGATCCTCCAGCTTGCCCATGCCCTGCAGCAGGTCGCGGCGGATATCGCTGCCGAAGGCCGGCGGCGCCTCGATCTGCTGCGGCGGCAATTCCAGCACCTCGTTGACCGCATCCACCAGCAGGCCGAAGGACTGCGCGCCACCGCCCTCGTCGGTGGCGGCGCTGGCGATGACGATGCAGCTGCGCCGGGTGACCTCGCTGGGCCCGCGGCCGAGCCGCGACTGCAGGTCCACCACCGGCACCACCGCGCCGCGCAGGTTGATCACCCCGCGCACGCAGGCCGGCATGGTCGGCACCGGGGTGGGCGGACGGTACTCGATGATCTCGTGGATGCCGGCGATGTTGAGCCCGAACAGTTCGCGGTCCAGCTGAAAGGTCAGGAACTGCCAGCCACCCTGCGGCGCGTGCTCGGCCGCGCTCTCGTAGCGATCGTTGTGCATGGTGTTCCCCTTCAGAAGTTGACGAACTGGCCTTCGTCCGGCGCATCCGCCAGCGCGTAGGCCGGCACCGGGCGCGCACGCGGGCGCAGTGCCTTGCCGGCGTTGCGCAGCGGCCGGGTGGCGGCCGGCCTCGGCGCCACCGGCGCGGCACGGCGCGGCGCGGCCAGGTCCTGTTCGCGGCTGAGGCGGAAGAATCCCATCGCCTGCTGCAGCGATTCGGCCTGGGTGCTCATCTGTTCGGCGGTGGCCGCCAGTTGCTCGGAGGCCGCCGCATTCTGCTGTGTGGTCTGGCTGAGCTGGGACACCGCCAGGTTGATCTGGGTGACGCCGGAGGACTGCTCCTGCGAGGCCGAGGCGATTTCCTGCACCAGATCCGAGGTCTTCTTGATGCTGGGCACGATGGTGCCGAGCAGGTTGCCGGCGCGATCGGCCAGGCCCACGCTGCTGGCGGCGACTTCGCCAATTTCCTGCGCGGCCACCTGGCTGCGCTCGGCCAGCTTGCGCACTTCCGCCGCCACCACCGCAAAACCCTTGCCGTGCTCGCCAGCGCGCGCGGCCTCGATCGCCGCGTTCAGCGCCAGCAGGTTGGTCTGGTAGGCGATGTCGTCGATGATGCCGATCTTCTGCGCGATCTGCTTCATCGCGTGGGTCGAGGCCAGTACCGCTTCGCCACCTTCCACCGCCTCCTTCGCCGCCTGCGCCGACATGCCCTCGGTGACCTTGGCGTTGTCGGTGTTCTGCGCGATGGACGCGGTCATCTGCTCCAGCGAGGCGCTGGTCTCCTCCACCCCCGCAGCCTGCTCGGTGGCAGCCTGGCTCAGCGACTGCGCGGTGGCCCTGACTTCCTCGGAGGAACCGGCCAGCGACTGCGCGCTGGCATTGACCTCGCCCACCACCTCCGCCAGTCGCTCGACCATCGCCTGCAGCGCCACCATGGCGCTGGTGCTGTCGTTGGCGCGGGTCGGCACCTGCACGGTGAGATCGCCGCGCGCGATCCGCGAGGCCACTTCCATCACCGTGCTCGGCTCGCCGCCGAGTTCGCTCATCAGCGACCGCGCGATCAGGAAACCGATCAACGAGGCACACAGTGCCGCGACCAGGCTGCCGACGATCAGGGTCAGGTTGGTGCGCTGCTGCAACTGCTCGGCCTCGGTGGCGCGCGCAGCGAGCAACTCGCTCTCGGCGCGACGCACTTCGGCCATGCGATCGCGCATCGCGTCCATGTAGGCCTTGCCCTTGGAAGCACGCACCGCAGCGGTCAGCGCCTCCATCGTCGCCTGGCCATCGTTGACGTTCTTGCGCAGCGCGATCTGCGGATGCACCGCCTGGCTGAGCCATTGCGCCTGGGTCTGCTTCAGCGCGTTCAGGCGCTCCTGCTGCTTGGGGTTGTCGGCGGTCAGCTCCTGCGCCGTGCGCAGGTGGCTGTCGAAGCTGGCGACGCCGTCGCGGTAGGGCTGCAGGAACGCGTCCTCGCCGGTCAGCGAGAAGCCGCGCGTACCGGTCTCGATGTTGATCAGGCTGCTGAGCGCGGCATCGACTTCGGCGATCACCTTGTAGGTGTGTGTGTTCCAGTAATTGGCCTGCGACAACGCAGACACGTTGAAGTAGGCCACGCCGGCCAGGGCCAGCAGGATGCACAGGACCACGGCGAAGCCGCCGTAGAGCTTGGTTGCGATTTTGAGATTCTTCAGCACGGCACTCTCCCGGCAATGGGCAGTTGTGACAACGACAGCGACACGGAACTGGCGGCGCGGCAGGCGCCGCCAGGGAATGGATCAGGCGCGGCCCAGCAGCGCTTCGCTGCGGTCGCGATTGCCTGCAACGGAACGGCGCGCGGCGACGGATGGCGCACGCGGCGCCCAGCGCGAGCCAGCCGCACGCAGCGGCGCCACCGCCTCGCCGTCGTCCAGCGCGTGCGTGGCGCGGCGCGTGCCGGCGGACAACTGGAAGAACGCCATGCTGTCCTGCAACTGCACGGCCTGCGTGCTCATCGATTCGGCGGTGGCCGCCAGCTCTTCGGAGGCGGTCGCGTTCTGCTGGGTGATCTGACTCAGCTGCACCACCGCCGCATTGATCTGGGTGACGCCGGACGACTGCTCCTGCGAGGCGGCAGCGATCTCCTGCACCAGGTCCGAGGTCTTCTTGATGCTGGGCACGATGGTCTCCAGCAGCTGACCGGCCTTCTCCGCCAGTTCCACGCTGGAACCGGCGACCTCGCCGATCTCCTGCGCGGCCACCTGGCTGCGCTCGGCCAGCTTGCGCACTTCCGCGGCGACCACGGCGAAGCCCTTGCCGTGCTCGCCGGCGCGCGCAGCCTCGATCGCCGCGTTCAATGCCAGCAGGTTGGTCTGGTAGGCGATGTCGTCGATGATGCCGATCTTCTGCGCGATCTGCTTCATCGCCGCGACCGTGGCAACCACCGCCTCGCCGCCCTCCAGGGTTTCCCGCGCCGCCTGCGCGGCCATGCCGTCGGTGATCCTGGCGTTGTCGGTGTTCTGCGCGATCGAGGCGGTCATCTGCTCCAGCGAGGCGCTGGTCTCTTCCACGCCGGCGGCCTGTTCGGTCGAGGCCTGGCTCAGCGACTGCGCGGTGGCGCTGACTTCTTCCGACGCACCGGCCAGGCTCTGCGCACTGGCGTTGACCTCGCCGACAACCTGCTGCAGCTTCTCGACCATGCGCTGCATCGCCATCAGCAACTGCGCGGTTTCGTCGCGACCGCGCACCTCGATCGACATGCTCAGGTCGCCCTCGGACAGCGCATTGGCCACGCTGACCGCCTTGCCGATCGGCCGGGTCACGCTGCGGCTGATGAACACGCCCAGGCCCACGCCGAGCAGCACGCCGCCGATCACGATGGCCAGCATGGTGCGGGTGCTGCTGGCATAGATCGCGTCGGTGGCGTCGTTGGCACGCGCCGCGTTGGCTTCCTTGGTTTCGCTGAGTTCGGACATCAGCGCATCTAGTTCGTCGGAGCTGCTGCGCACGCCCTTCGACAGGTCCGCCAGCTGCGCATTGCCCTGCGGCAGCGGCTCGCGCATCACCGAGTCGACGAACTGGCCGCGCCGCTCCAGGTAGATCTTCCACACCTGGTCGAAGCGGGCCAGCTTGGCCAGCGTGGCCGGGTCGTCGAACGAGGTCCTGGCCTTGTCCATGTGCTCGACCACCTTGGCGGTGTACTTGTCGAGACTGGCGATGTGCTTGGCGCGATCCTCCGCCGTACTGGCCAACTGCAGGTTGGCGCGCGAGCGGCCGGCGTTGATCAGATTGATGTTGGCCTCTTTCAGGTGCGACAGGCCGAGCAGCTCGCGCTCGTACAGCACCGTGGCGTAGTCGTTGATCCGGCCCGAGTTGCGGATGCCGACCCAGCCGATGCAGGCGCCGATCGCCGCCACGATCAGGAACGCCGCCGTCAGCCTGACTCCGATTTTCATATTGCCCAACATGGTGTACCCCGATTCTTTGTGTGCGTCCGGTTGCGCCAGTGAGCGCCTCCGGCCGTCTTCCGCAGCGCCTCGCGGAGTGGACACACTCGCTCTGAGGAGAGCGAGGACGCTGCGCCGCAACGTCTGTGCGTGAGGGCTATCGGCGTCATCGACAGCGCCTTTAAATCGCGTGAAAACTGCGGAATTCCGCATAGCGCAAGCGCTGCGGCGACGTTGCATGAATGCGCAACGGGCATTGCGGCGCAGCACTCGACGCGTGTGAAGAAAGCGCCTGGGCGTCTGCGGCGCGGATGCCGCAGTTGTTCTGCAATGGCAGATGACCCCGGTTTTGCACCGAAGGCGAAGTGGGATACCAACCCCTTTAATTTGTAGACAGAATGTGAAAGCGTCGCCGATATGCCCGCCCTCGCAGTGCGCAAGCGCGTGCATGGCGCCGCGTCTTCACACCATCGGCAGCGCCGCGACCGTGCGTCGTTCCGCCGCGGTGGCTCCGCGCAACAAGCGCTGCGCGCGCACGCGTTCCTCGGCATCGAGCTCCTGCAGCGCCTCGAAACGCTCGCCGACCCAGCTCGCCATCGGCACGCCGTCGCGGTACAGCACGCGCGCGCCCGCCACGCGTGGCAGCCGCGTGCCCGGGAGCACGCTGCCGAGCAGATTGGCCGGATCGGCGGCGGCCACGCACACCCAGGTGCCGTCGCCAGGCTGGCGGCGCAGTTGCCGCAGCAGACCGATCGCCTCCGGCAGGGCGAACTGTTCGCCGGACAGGCCATCGATGAAGCGCCCGCCGCGGATCTCGCCACGCGCCTCCAGGCGCTGGTAGACCCGCAGCAGTTCGCGCCACGGCGGCAGCGAGGCCGCCTCACGCTCGAGCAGGCGCCAGCAGACCACGCCGTAGCGGCGCAGCAGGGTCCGCGCGACGTGCTCGACCGCCTCGCTGCGTGCGGCCGGGTCGTCGGCCTCCGTGTCGGCACGCAGTACCGCCCAGCGTCCGGCGTCCTGGATGCCGCCGTACAGCGCCATGCGCGGCCGCCGCCGCGACAGCGCCGAGGGACGCTTCGAGGGCGGCACCAGCAGGGCGCGCAGGCCGGCGTAGCTGTCGCAGTGGACCCGACCGGCGGCGACCAGCTCGGCCAGCGCCGTCTCCAGTTCGGTGGAGAGCAGGCGGGTGGCCGCGGCGATCTCGTCGAAGAACGAGGCGCCATGCGCCGCGAGATGGTCGGCGACCTTGCGCGCGCGCGAGCCGAGCGCATCGGCCTCCGGCACTGGCGACAGCCGCGACCACTGCCCGGCGCTGCGCCGCGGCAACAGCAGGATCGGCGTGCTGCGCAGCGTCGGCGCGGCGCCGCCGGCGCCGGGGCGCAACCGCGTCCACAGCGTGCGGCCGGCACTGCAGGCCTCGTCCAGCCAGGCCGGGCGGTAGTCGCGCACCCGCGCCGGCAACAGTTCCGCCTCCCACAGCGGCGCCGCGGCCTCCACGCCCTCCAGTTGCGCCAGCACCGCGGCCAGCGCTTCGGCCCCCTCCACCTGGCCCTGTGCGTCCAGATGCTGCCAACGGAACAAGAAGCGCGCGTAGTCGCGCGGCGCCACCGGCTCGATCTCGCGGCGCAGGCGGCCAAGGGTGTAGCGGTGGATGCGTGCCAGCAGGTGCCGCTCGCACCACTCCTCGACATCGGCGTCGACACTGAACCGACCACCGAGCACATAGCCGTCCTGCTGCAGCGCGAGCAGCCCGGCCTGCACCTCGCGCAGCGGCAGGTGCAGCGGCGCGGCCAGCGTGGCCGCAGTGACCGGCCCCAGGCCTGCCAGTCGCCAGCGCAGCAACTCGCGCAGCGCGCTGTCGCGGTCCCAGTCGGCCACCGCGTAGCCCTGGGGACTGGCGATGGCCGGCCGCGCGCTGGCCTGCGGGTACAGCGGCGCCACCGCCGCCTGCGCTTCGGCCGTCACCCACAACGCCCCCGCGGCGCCGTCGACGCCGTGCAGGCAGGTAGCGCGCGCCTCGGCGGCCAGTTCATCCAACCACTGCCGCCACTGCGGCTGCGCGGCGGCCTCGTCCACGCTCACCACCCCGAGCGTGAGCAGCGCCTCGTGCATCTCGTCGCGGCTGCGCGGCTGCGGCCAGGCCTCCTCGCGCACCGCGTCGATCGCCTGCGGGTCCAACTGGCCGAGCTCGTCGGCGCTGTGCGGATCCTGGTAGCGGCGACTGTGCACCGCCTGGGTGCGCCGCTCTTCCAGCGGCGCGTCGTCGAGAAAGGCATAAGGCCGCGCATCCAGCGCCTCGGCCGCCAGCGGCGAGGGGGCGGTCAGCTCGCGCGCCAGCACGCGCACCTCGCCGGCCTCGATGCCGCGCAGCAGCTGCAGCCAGCCGTCGCTGTCCATCGCCTCGTCCAGGCAGTCGCGCAGGGTCTGCGCCACCAGCGGGTGCTCGGGAATCTCGCGCTCGCCGACCAGGTTCTCCGCGCAGGCCACCTGGTCGGGAAACACCGTGGCCAGCAGATCCTCGGACTTCATCCGCTGCAGTTGCGGCGCGACCTTGCGCCCGCCGGTGAAGCGCGGCAGCGCCAGCGCATTGGTGGCGTTCCAGCGCCAGCGCACGCCGAACAGCGGCGCGTCCAGCAGCGCCTGTACCAGCACGTCCAGCGCAGACGCGGCGCGCAGATAGCGCGCCACCTCGTCCAGGGCGAAGCTGTGCCGGGTCGACAGCGACAGCACGATCGCGTCCTCGGTCGCGGCCGCCTGCAGCTCGAAATTGAAGGTGCGGCAGAAGCGCTTGCGCAGGGCCAGGCCCCAGGCGCGGTTGATGCGGCTGCCGTAGACGCTGTGGATCACCAGCTGGGTGCCGCCGGTGGCATCGAAGAAGCGTTCCAGCACGATGCACTGCTGGGTCGGCAAGGCGCCCAGCGCCGCATGCGCGCGGCTCAGATAATCGACGATCTGCTGCGCGGCGGCGGCGTCCAGCGCCAGCGGGCCGCACAGCCACTGCAGCGCCTGCGCCGCGCCGCCCTGCTCCAGCGCCTGCGCGACTTCGGCCCGCAGCCGCGACACGCCCAGCGACAACGCGTCGCTGCGCCCGGGCGCCTCGCCGATCCAGAACGGGATGTTGGGCGGTGCGCCGCGCGCGTCCTCCACCCGTACCCGCCCCGCTTCCACGCGCAGGATGCGGTAGCTGGCGTTGCCGAGCTGGAACACGTCGCCGCCCAGGCTCTCCACCGCGAAATCCTCGTTGACCGTGCCGATGGTCTGCGCCTGCGGCTCCAGCACCACGCTGTAGTCGCCGGTCTCGGGGATGGTGCCGCCGGAGGTGAGCGCCGCCATCCGCGCACATCGGCGCTGGCGCACGCGGCGATGCACCGCATCGCGATGCAGGTAGCCGGCGCGCGGCCCCAGCCGCGTGCTGAAGCCTTCGCTGAGCATGCGCAGCACCGCGTCGAACTGCGCGCGCGGCAACGCCGCATACGGCCAGGCGCCACGCACCAGCGCGTACAGCGCGTCTTCCTCCCACTCCTGGCAGGCCACCTCGGCGACGAGCTGCTGGGCGAGCACGTCCAGCGGCGCATCGAGCATGCGCAGCGCATCCAGTTCGCCGCGGCGCACGCAATCCAGCAAGGCCGCGCACTCGACCAGGTCGTCGCGCGACTGCGGAAACAAGCGCGCCTTCGGCGTGCCGCCCACCGCGTGCCCGGAGCGGCCGGCGCGCTGCAGGAACGCGGCGATCGAACGCGGCGAGCCGAGCTGGCAGACCAGGTCGACGTCGCCGATGTCCAGGCCCAGTTCCAGCGAGGCGGTGGCCACCAGCACCTGCAGCTCGCCGGCCTTGAGCCGGCGCTCGGCGAGCAGCCGGGTCTCGCGCGCCAGGCTGCCGTGATGCGCCGCCACCGCCTGCGTGCCGAGCAGTTCGCCCAGGTGCCGCGCGGTGCGCTCGGCCATGCGCCGGGTGTTGACGAACACCAGAGTGGTGCGGTGCGCGCGCACCAACTCGGCCAGGCGCGTATACGCCTGCTGCCACTGGTCGGCGGACATGGTCACGCTGAGCGGCGTCGGCGGCACCTCCAGCGCCAGGTCGCGGGCACGCGCATAGCCGATGTCGACGATGGCGCAGTCGGCAACGCCGTCGTGCACCGCGGCGCTGCCGACCAGGAACCGCGCAACCGCCTCGATCGGCTTCTGCGTCGCCGACAGGCCGATGCGCAGCGGCGGCGCCTCGCACAGCTGCTGCAGGCGCTGCAGCGACAGCGCCAGATGGCTGCCGCGCTTGTTCGCCGCCAGCGCATGGATCTCGTCGACGATCACCGTGCGCACGTGGCGCAGCGTCTCGCGCCCGGACACCGAGCCGAGCAGCACGTACAGCGACTCCGGCGTGGTCACCAGCACATGCGGCGGGCGCCGCCGCGCCTGCGCGCGCTCGCGCTGTGGGGTGTCGCCGGTGCGTACCGCGGTGCGAATGGACACATCCGGCAAACCCAGCGCCGCCAGTTCGGCGCGAATGCCCTGCAGCGGCGCCTCGAGATTGAGCTGGATGTCGTTTGAAAGCGCTTTCAGTGGCGACACGTACAACACCTGGGTACGGTCCTGCAGGCCGCCTTCACGCAGGCCTTCGCGGACCAGCGCATCCAGCGCAGCCAAAAATGCCGTCAGGGTCTTGCCCGAGCCGGTCGGCGCGGCGACCAGCGTATGCCGTCCGGCCTGGATCGCCGGCCACGCCGCCGCCTGCGCCGGCGTGGGCGCCGCGAAACGTTGCTCGAACCAGCGTGCAACGGCGGGATGGAAGCGCGCCTGCGCCAACGACATGCGATCTCCTGGTGTCAGCGTCGCAACCAACCTGGGGCGCGCCGACGATGCCGACTGTGCGGATTGTCCAGCTGGATGTCTTGCGCCATTTTCTCGGCAATGAAAATGGTGACGTTATCCAGGCAATCAAGCGCAACCTCGCGCGAGCCCTGTTTTTAGGCGTTTTTCCATTAAGCGTTCATCGAACGACATAATGTCTACCACTCGCTCCGCATAGCGCGGTTATGTTGTCGACGGCGTCACGTATCCCGGCCTAGCGTTTGCGCATCACGCACAAGCTTCGCCTCTGGGAACGGAATGCGGCACGGCAACACCAGCGAACAACGGCATCGCCCATCACGCGCGCGGGACGCTCCACGACCCGCACACGCGATCGCGGCGGCGCGCGTTCGCGCCGCGTCCGCCTCCGTCTCCCTTCGACGTCGAACTGCCGTCGCCTCGCGGCGCGCGGCAGCGATGGCGGCGGCATCCGCCATCGGGTCCTGCACTGTGGGACTGCGCATGCGTTGTACCTCTCCACCGCCATCGCCAAGGAGCATCACCAATGGCACAGAGCAGCCCGTCACTCTCCAGCACCGACCTCAACCAGCGCCGCGGCAGCGACGCGCAACAGTCGCTCGGCGTCGCGCCGAACGTGTTCGAAGGCAACGATCCGGCCGCGATCGCACGCGCGCTCAAGCAGTCGGCCGACCTGCACGCACGCCGCCGCACCGGTCCGTATCGCTCGGCCATGTCGATGCTGACCTTCTACATCAATCGCGCCGGCGACCAGTTGCCGGCGCAGCGCCGCCAGATCCTGGAGCAGGCCAAGGACGAGTTGCGCAGCCTGTACGGCAAGCCGCGCAAGGGTGGCGCTGGCGACTGAGCACGCACACGCGCGCAGCGTGATGGAGCGATCAGTTCCGCACGCTGCCTGGGCGAAGCGCGCGCCGCGCGATTGCCGTCCTCCGACGCACTGCCACATGATGCGGACATGGCCAAGGCATCCGACATTTCGGACCTCATCCAGCACGCCGCCGCGACCCAGGACGACGCGGCGTTGCTGTCGCGCATCATCCTGGCGCAGGGCGAAATCGCCGCGGCCGGCGGCGATCCGCTGCAGGTGGTCGACGTGGTCACCCGCCGCGCGCAGGAGCTGACCCGCTCCAATGGCGCCGTGGTGGAGATGTGCGACGGCAAGGACATGCTGTACTGGTCGGCCAGCGGCGTCGCCGAGCGCCACCTCGGCCTGCGCCTGCCCAGCAACGGCAGCCTGTCGGGGCTGTGCATGCGGACCGGCGAGGTCTTGCGCTGCGACGATTCGGAAGTCGATCCGCGCGTGGACCGCGCGGCCTGCCGGCGCATCGGTTTGCGCTCGATGCTGGTGGTGCCGCTGCGCTACGGCGACCGCAGCATCGGCGTGCTCAAGGTCCTCGCGCCGCACCCCAACGCCTACAGCGCACAGGACGTGCGCACGCTGGAATTGCTGGCGACCCTGGTCGGCGCGACGCTGGCGCTGGCGATGGACCGCGCCGCACTGCAGACCGACATCGCGCGCCGCCAGGACATGGAGAAACACGCATTTCGCGAGAAGGCGGCGATCGCCACCCGCATCCGCGAAACCATCGCCGAGACGCGCCTGCAGATCGTGACCCAGCCAGTGCTGGCACTGGCATCGCAACGCATCGTCGGGGTGGAGGCACTGTCGCGCTTTCCAGCCAATCCGGCGCTGCCGCCACTGCGCTGGTTCGACGATGCCAGCCGGGTCGGGCTGGGACTGGAACTGGAGCTGGCCGCCGCGCGCAAGGCGCTGGAGCTGCTGGCACAGTTGCCGGCGCCGCTGTATCTGGCGATCAACGTGTCCGCACCGACGCTGCTGCATCCGCAACTGCAGGCGCTGCTGCACGGCCACGACCTGTCGCGGATCGTGCTGGAAATCACCGAGCAATTGCAGGCACCGGATTACCCACGCCTGTCCGAGCACATCGGCCTGCTGCAGCGGCAGGGCCTGCGCATCGCCCTGGACGACGCCGGTACCGGCTTCGCCAGCCTGCGCCATCTGCTGCATCTTGCGCCGGACATCATCAAGCTGGACCTGACCCTGACCCGCGGCATCGACGCCGAACCGCGCCGGCAGCGGCTGGCGCTGGCGATCCTGTCCTTCGCCGCGGAAACCAATGCCGACGTGGTCGTCGAAGGCATCGAGACCGAGAGCGAACTGGCGACACTGCAGGCGCTGGGCGCGCGCTACGGCCAGGGCTACCAGCTGGCCCATCCCGGGCCGCTGTCGGCGCATCTGGCGCGCTATCCGGCGATCGAAGACGGCAGCAGCGGCTGAGAACGCCCACCGCAGGCGCGGCGCTGGTCCCCGGTTCGGGATCATCCCCCCAGGCATTCCCAAGATCGCCATGCCGGCCTGGTCGCGGCTGAAGCCGCTCCTGCGAAAGCGTGCGCTACGGACGCGCGCGCCCCAGCCTCGCCGACCCTGGGCCGCTGTCAGCGCATCTGCAGATGCTCTCCAGCGATCGCTGGCAGCCTCGGCCAAGTCGCGGGCCAAATGCTCCGTCATCCTGTGCAGGAGCGGCGCCAGCCGCGACAGGACGTCACCGTTGACGCTGCGTCGCGGCTACGCAAACGCCAGGCAAGAAAAAAGCGGGCCGAAGCCCGCTTTTTCCTGGAACGACGCTGGCAGCGTGCGGCTTATTCGGCCGACGCGCCCTCGCCTTCTTCCACGGCCTTCATCGACAGGCGGATGCGGCCCTGCTTGTCGACTTCCAGCACCTTGACCTTGACCACGTCGCCTTCCTTCAGCTTGTCGCCGACCTTCTCCACGCGCTCGCTGGAGATCTGCGAGACGTGCACCAGGCCGTCCTTGCCCGGCAGGATCGTCACGAACGCGCCGAAGTCCATGATCTTGGCGACCTTGCCTTCGTAGATGCGGCCCGGCTCGACGTCCGAGGTGATCTGCTCGATGCGCGACTTGGCGGCCTGCGCGGCGATCGCATTGACCGAGGCGATGACGATGGTGCCGTCGTCCTGGATGTCGATCTGGGTGCCGGTTTCCTTGGTGATCGCCTGGATGGTCGAACCGCCCTTGCCGATCACTTCGCGGATCTTGTCCGGGTGGATCTTGATCGTCAGCAGGCGCGGCGCGTAGTCGCTCAGCTCCGCACGCGGAGTGGTCAGCGCGCTGGCCATCTCGCCGAGGATGTGCAGGCGGCCGGCCTTGGCCTGCGCCAGGGCCTGCTTCATGATCTCTTCGGTGATGCCTTCGATCTTGATGTCCATCTGCAGCGCGGACACGCCGTCGGCGGTACCGGCGACCTTGAAGTCCATGTCGCCCAGGTGATCTTCATCGCCCAGGATGTCCGACAGCACCACGAAGTCGTTGCCTTCCTTCACCAGGCCCATGGCGATACCGGCCACCGGCGCCTTCACCGGCACGCCGGCGTCCATCAGCGCCAGCGACGAACCGCAGACCGAGGCCATCGACGAGGAGCCGTTGGATTCGGTGATTTCCGAGACCACGCGGATGGTGTACGGGAACTCTTCCATGGTCGGCATCACCGCCAGCACGCCGCGCTTGGCGAGGCGGCCGTGGCCGATTTCGCGACGCTTGGGCGCGCCGAAGCGGCCGCACTCGCCCACCGAGTAGGGGGGGAAGTTGTAATGGAACAGGAAGTTTTCCTTGTACTCGCCGGAGACCGCGTCGATCACCTGGCCGTCGCGTGCGGTGCCCAGCGTGGTGACCACGATCGCCTGGGTCTCGCCGCGGGTGAACAGCGCCGAGCCGTGGGTACGCGGCAGCACGCCGGCCTGCACGCTGATCGGGCGCACGGTGTCCAGCGCACGGCCGTCGATGCGCACCTTGGTGCTCAGCACCGAACCGCGCATGGTCTGGTATTCCAGCTCGCCGAATTCCTTGGCCAGGTCGGCAGCGACCCAGTTCTCGGCGGTGGCGCGCGGCGCCAGCTGCGCCAGCACGTCCTTCTTGATCGCGGCGATGGCGTCGCGGCGCTGCAGCTTGTCGCGCACCTGGAACGCGGCGGCCAGCTGCTCGCCGACGGCTTCCTTCAGCGCGGCGATCATGGCCTCGTTCTTGGCCGGGGCGACCCAGTCGGACGGCTTGGTGCCGGCTTCGACGGTCAGCTCGTTGATCGCGTTGATGACCTTCTGCATCTCGCGGTGGCCGAAGGTGACCGCGCCCAGCATCACTTCTTCCGACAGCAGCGCGGCTTCGGACTCGACCATCAGCACCGCGTTGGCGGTACCGGCGACGACCAGCTCCAGCTGCGACTCCTTCAGGTCCGACACGGTCGGGTTGAGGATGTATTCGCCGTTCTTGTAGCCAACCTTGGCGGCGCCGATCGGGCCCTTGAACGGGGTGCCGGCCAGCGACAGGGCGGCCGAGGCGCCGATCAGCGCGGCGATGTCGCCGTCGATGTCCGGGTTCATCGACATCACCGTGGCGATGATCTGCACTTCGTTCTTGTAATCCTCCGGGAACAGCGGACGGATCGGACGGTCGATCAGACGCGAAATCAGCGTCTCCTTCTCGGTCGCACGGCCCTCGCGCTTGAAGAAGCCGCCGGGGATGCGGCCGCCGGCGTAGAACTTCTCCTGATAGTCGACCGTCAGCGGGAAGAAGTCCTGACCTTCGCGCGCGCTCTTGGCGGCGACGGCGGTGACCAGCAGTACGGTGTCGTCCATCTTGACGATGACGGCACCGCCGGCCTGGCGGGCGATCTCGCCGGTTTCGAGGGTGACGGTGTGCTTGCCGTACTGGAAGGTTTTGGTGATTTTTGCCACGGGGTTTCCTTGGATGATGCTGTCTGCAAATGGACCGCTGACGGCCCATGCCGCTGGCGGGTGGCCGGGAGGATCCGGCCGGTGGCGCGGAGCGATCCCCGGGCCACGGTACTACCCAAAACAAAACCGCGGCGCATCGCTGCGCCGCGGTGGGGTTCGTTGACTCAGCGACGCAGGCCGAGCTTCTCGATCAGCGCCTTGTAGCGCTCGCCATCCTTCTTCTTCAGATAGTCGAGCAGGCTGCGGCGGCGGTTGACCATCTGCAGCAGGCCGCGGCGGCTGTGGTGATCCTTCTTGTGGGTCTTGAAGTGGCCGGTCAGCAGTTCGATGCGGGCGGTCAGCAGGGCGACCTGGACTTCCGGCGAACCGGTGTCGGCAGCGCCGCGCTTGTTTTCTTCGATGACTTTCTGGGTGTCGATGGACATGAGGTTTTTCTCTGAGATGCGGGGCCGGCAGGAACGTGCAGAGGACGCACCGCCTGGCTCGCCGATTGCGAAGGATTGCGCCGGAGCGCAGCGTGCCGGAAAGGCCGCGAAATTGTACCGGCCTCGGCCAGGAGGAACAAGGCGTTAAGACCGCGTCATGACTGAACGACAGTCAGGTAACACCTCGCGCGACCGCCGCGCGGTCACGGATTGAACATGCGCTGCGGCGCCAGCAGCCCGCTCGCATCCACCTGGCCCAGGCCCAGCGGGACGCCGTCGGCGTCGAACACCGCCGCCAGGCCGGGCGCCCAGGCCGGATCGCGCAGGCGCTGGCCCATGCGGAAGCGCTGCGCCGCAGCATGCTCCAGGCGCAGCGGCGGGAAATCGGCCAGCCCGGCGTCCAGCGGCAGCACCAGCGCGTCCAATGCCGCC
The DNA here is from genome assembly GCF_009192885.1 of Xanthomonas sp. LMG 12462. Classification (NCBI taxonomy): domain Bacteria; kingdom Pseudomonadati; phylum Pseudomonadota; class Gammaproteobacteria; order Lysobacterales; family Lysobacteraceae; genus Xanthomonas; species Xanthomonas sp. LMG 12462. The sequence goes on from NZ_NMPP01000091.1 coordinate 22,206, forward strand.
GGATCCTGCGCGGCCAGGTGTTGCAGGCGCTCCAGGGTGACCATCTGCGGTGTCCGGAACGGCTCCACCCACAGCCGCCGCAGCGCGGCGATATGCGCGCCGCAACCCAGCGCCTCGCCCAGGTCGCGGGCCAGGCTGCGGATATAGGTGCCGGATCCGCAGGCCACGTGCAGACGCAGGCGGTCGCCGGCGTGGGCGAGCACGTCGATCGCATGCACCTCGACCTCGCGCTCCGGCGCCTCGATCGCCTCGCCGCGGCGCGCCTTGACGTACAGCGGCTCGCCGCCCTGCTTGAGCGCCGAGTAGATCGGCGCACGCTGGCGGATACGCCCGCGCAGCGGTGCCAGCGCCGCCTCCAGGGTCGCTGCGTCCAGCGGCGGCACCGGTCGGGTGCGCAGCACCGCGCCCTCGGCATCGTCGCTGTCGGTGGTGACGCCGAGCACGACCTCCGCTTCGTAGGCCTTGGCCGACCCGAGCAGCAGCCCGGCCAGCTTGGTCGCCTCGCCGAAGCACAGCGGCAGCAGGCCGGTGGCGAGCGGATCCAGGCTGCCGGTGTGACCGCCCTTCTCCGCACGGAACAGCCGCCGCGCCGCCTGCAGCGCCGCGTTGGAACTCATGCCGATCGGCTTGTCGAGCAGCACGATGCCGTCGAGGCGACGGAAGACGATACGGGGCAGGCGCGGGCCGAAGACGGGCATGGGGGG
>NZ_NMPP01000092.1:0-6151 GCF_009192885.1 Xanthomonas sp. LMG 12462
ATCTCTGTCGCGGCGTTGTGACCCCGGCCGAGTGACCGCGGCCGGACGGCGGCACCACCTGCTGCGGCCCGGCAGTCGGCATTGGTGACGGTCCGGCCGTGACTGCTCCGCCGCCGCGCCTTGGTGGCATGAGTGGCGCCGCTGCCTCCGCCGGACCCTCACCCCCGACCCCTCTCCCGACGGGAGAGGGGAGTCGCTCGGTGTAGAGGACGTCGGTTCCGACACAATCCGCCAAGCCTCGACCCTGTTGTGGGAGGGACTTCAGTCCCGACGCCTCGGTCCTTCAGGTCGCGGTTGAGACCGCTCCTGCGACAAGCAGCCTGGCTGCGCCGGTGGTGCAGGAAGGGGGCTTGGGCTTCGAGTCGCAATCAGCCAGCCCGGACGCTTCTGTGGGAGGGACTTCAGTCCCGACGCCATGGCCCCACCGGTCGCGGTGCAAGCGCTCCCGCGACGGCCAGCCGAGCCAACACGGTGTCGCAGGCACGCCGCCCGTTCCAATCGGTCACCTTCCACACCCACGGGTGCGCCGATGACCAGGTACGCCGATTACACTGCCGCGTCCGCCAGGAGGCCTGCCGTGCACGCTCCGACTCCCGCTGTCCGCTCACGCCGCGCCGCGGTCGCCTTCATCTTCGTCACCCTGCTGATCGACGTGCTGTCCTTCGGCGTCATCATCCCGGTGCTGCCCACGCTGGTGCGCGGCTTCACCGGCGGCGATTTCGCTGCCGCGGCGCGCTGGGTCGGCTGGTTCGGCTTCCTGTTCGCCGCGCTGCAATTCGTCAGCTCGCCGCTGCAGGGCGCATTGTCCGACCGCTACGGCCGGCGCCCGGTGATCCTGGCCTCCTGCCTCGGGCTGGGCGTGGACTTCATGGTGATGGCGCTGGCGCAGAGCCTGCCGGTGCTGCTGCTGGCGCGCATGGTCTCCGGCGTGTTCTCGGCCAGCTTCACCTCGGCCAACGCCTACATCGCCGACATCACCCCGGCCGACAAGCGCGCCCAGGCCTACGGCATCATCGGCGCCGCGTTCGGCGTCGGTTTCGTGGTCGGTCCGCTGCTGGGCGGCTGGCTCGGCAGCCTGCACCTGCGCGCCCCGTTCTGGTTCGCCGCCGGGCTGGCTCTGCTCAACTTCCTCTACGGCCTGTGGGTGCTGCCCGAATCGCTGGCGCCGGAACGGCGCACCGCGCGCGTGGACTGGGCGCATGCCAATCCGTTCGGCGCGCTGCGCCTGCTGCAGCGCTATCCGCAGGTGTTCGCGCTGGCCGCGGTGATCTTCCTGGCCAACCTGGCGCACTACGTCTACCCGAGCATCTTCGTCCTGTTCGCCGATTACCGCTTCGGTTGGGGACCGAAACAGGTCAGCTGGGTGCTGGCCCTGGTCGGTGTGTGCAGCATCGTGGTCAACGCCGTGCTGGTGGCGCGGGTGGTGCGCCGCTTCGGCGAGCGCGGCGCGCTGCTGTTCGGCCTGGGCTGCGGCGTGATCGGCTTCGCCATCTACAGCGTGGCCGGCAGCGGTGCGCTGTTCCTGCTCGGTGTGCCGATCAGTGCGCTATGGGCAGTGGCCGGGCCGGCGGCGCAGGCGATCGTCACCCGCCACGTCGGCGCCGACGCGCAGGGCCGCATCCAGGGCGCACTGATGAGTCTGGTCAGCCTGGCCGGGGTGATCGGGCCGCTCCTGTACGCGTGGGTGTTCGCCGCCTTCATCGGCCCGCATGCCTTGCTGCACTTCCCTGGCGTGCCGTGGCTGCTGGCGGCGCTGTTGCTGGGCGGCGGCTGGATCGTGGCCTGGCGCCGCGCGCGGGTGCCGGCCGCCGGGGTGGCTGGCGGCTGAGGCGCAGCGCGGGCAGCGTATCCGGCATGAACGGCTCAGCTTGCTGGGATAGGCGTCGTCGTGTCCCACGTGGCCTCGCCTGGCACCGCGCGGTCGCGGTTGTTACGCTGTACCACCTCTTTCGTCGCGGCCGGCCGGCTGCTGTACCAGTCGCCTGCATGATGTCTCCTCCCGACGGAACCGCCCTGCCGCTGACCGCTGCGCGCTTGCTGCGCGAGGCCACTGCGCAGCAGCACCAGGCGGTGGAAGACCTGCCGGCGATGCGCGCGCTGATGGACCCGGCGCTGTCGCTGGCCGACTACGTGCAGGTGCTGCGTCGCCATCACGCGGTGCTGGCCGGCTGGGAACAGCGCGAAGCGGCCTGGCTGCGCGACTGCGGCGACGCGCACTGGCAGTACCAGCCGCGCACCCCGCTGCTGGCGCAGGATCTGCACGCGCTGCGGGCAGCGCCGCCAGCGCCGCAACCGCTGCCGCCGGCCGCCGAGGCCGGGACCCGTTGGGGCATGCTCTACGTGGTCGAGGGCTCGCGCCTGGGCGGGCGGGTGATCGCCCGGCACCTGCGGCAGACCCTGGCCGGTGCCGTGCCGGCGTTGTCCTATTTCGAACTCGGCCATGCCGACCCGGCCGCCTGGCGACACTTCCAGCAGCGCCTGGAGCGGGCCTTGCCGACTGCGCCGCTGCAGCAGGCCGCGGTCGACGGCGCCCGCGCGATGTTCGCGCACTTCCACACCCACTTCGCCCTGGAGATCGCCGCATGAGCGACATCGTCGTGCCCCTGGACATGGACGCATGCGCACGCGAGCCGATCCATATCCCTGGCTCGGTGCAGCCGCACGGCGTGCTGCTGGTGATCGAGCCGCAGGACGGGCGCGTCGTCCAGGCCAGCGCCAGTGCCGCCGACCTGTTCGGCCGGTCCCTGGACGCACTGCTCGGACAGCGCTACGACGCCCTGCTCGTGCTGGAGGATCCGCGCACGCGGCTGCTGCCAGACGCGGCCGAGCGCAGCGACCTGGCCTATGTCGAAGTGGGGTTCAAGGACGCGGCCGCCACGCAGCGCTGGGTCGGCGCCTGGCATCTGTATCCGGAGCAGTGGCTGCTGGAACTGGAGCCACGCGACGCGCCGCTGGCCGACGCCACCCTGCGCGAAGCGCTGCCGGTGCTGCGCCGGCTGGAGGCCGACCACAGCATCGAGGAGGCCTGTCAACGCGCCGCCAAGAGCCTGCGCAGCCTGATCGGCTACGACCGGGTGATGATCTACCGCTTCGACGACGACTGGAACGGCGACGTGGTCGCCGAGGCGCGCGCGGCGGAACTGGAGCCGTATCTCGGCCTGCACTATCCGGCCAGCGACATTCCGGCGCAGGCCCGCGCGCTGTACCTGCGCAACCGCGTGCGCCAGATCGCCAACGTCGGCTACGTGCCGTCGCCGATCCAGCCCACCCTGCATCCGCGCCTGCGCGCGCCGGTGGACCTGAGCGACGTCAGTCTGCGCAGCGTCTCGCCGGTGCACCTGGAATACCTGGCCAACATGGGCGTCACCGCCACCCTGGTGGCCTCGATCGTGGTCAACGATGCGTTGTGGGGGCTGATCGCCTGCCACCACTACCGCCCGTATTTCTGCAACCACGAGATGCGCGATGTCGCCGATGCGCTGAGCCGCGCGTTGGCCGGGCGCATCGGCGCGATCACCGCGGTGGCGCGCGCGCGCACCGAGTCGGTGCTGCTGACCGTGCGCGAGAAGCTGATCACCAACTTCAACGACGCCGAGATGCTCACCGCGTCGATGCTCGACGAGATGGCCTCGGACCTGCTCGACGTGGTCGATGCCGACGGCGTGGCGGTGTTCCATGGCGACCACGTCACCCGCCACGGCATGCTGCCGGCCACCGAGGACCTGGCGCGGATCCGCGAGCAGATCGAGTCCACCCATCACGAGGCGCTGCGCCACGACGCGGTCGGCGCCCTGCACTCGGACCAGATCGGCGAGACCTTCCCGGCGCTGGCCGATCTGGCCCCGCTGGCGGCCGGCTTCATCTTCGTGCCGCTGATGCCGCAGGCGCGCAGCGCGCTGCTGTGGACCCGCCGCGAGCAGGTGCGCACGGTGAACTGGGCGGGCAATCCGCAGTTGGCCAAGCTGCAGGACATCGCCGGCTCGCGGCTGTCGCCGCGCAAGAGCTTCGACCTGTGGCAGGAGACCGTGCGTGGCCGCGCGCGGCCCTGGTCGCCGATCAGCCTGGAATCGGCACGCAGCCTGCGGGTGCTGATCGAGCTGATGGAGCGCAAGCGCTTCCAGCAGGATTTCGCCTTGCTGGAGGCCTCGCTGTCGCGGCTGCGCGAACCGGTGGCGATCGTCGAGCGCGGCGACGGCCCGCGGCCCAGCCGCCTGGCCTTCGTCAACGAGGCCTTCGCCGCCCTGTACGAGCGCGAGGTCGCAGAATTGATCGGCTGCGACCTGGAGCGCCTGTACGCCAGCGAGGCCGTGCTGGCGGAGACCCAGCGCATCGACACGCTGCTGCGGCAGGGCCGAGCCGCCTACGTCACCCTGCCGCTGCGCGTGGACGGCAGCACGGCCGTGCACCGCCAGTTCGACTTCGAACCGCTGCCCGATCACTCCGGCGTGCCCAGCCACTGGCTGCTGCAGTTGCGCGACCCGCGCTGAGTCCGGTGCGGCGGCGCGGCCTCAGCGGCTGCGCCGCCATAGCGCCAGCGTTGCCGCACCGGCCAGCAGGCCCCACAGCGCCGCGCCGATACCGAACAGCGACAGTCCCGACGCGGTGACCAGGAACGCGATCAGCGCCGGCTCGCGCTCGCGTTCCTCGCGCAGCGCCGAGGCCAGGCTGTTGCCGATGGTGCCGAACAGCGCGATGCCGGCGATCGCCATCACCAATTCCCTGGGAAAGGCCGCGAACAGCGCGGCCACCGTGGCGCCGAACACGCCGATCAGCACATAGAAGACCCCGGCGAACACCGCGGCCATGTAGCGCCGCTGCGGATCCTCCTGCGCCTCGCGGCCCATGCAGATCGCCGCGGTGATCGCCGCCAGGTTCAGCCCGTAGGCGCCGAACGGCGCCAGCAGCGTGTTGACCACGCCGATCCAGCCGATGGTCGGCGAGATCGGCACCGCATAGCCGGACGCGCGGATCGCTGCCACCCCGGGCAGGTTCTGCGAGGTCATCGTCACCACGAACAGCGGCAGCGCGATCCCGAACAGCGCCTGCCACGACAGCGTCGGCCACACCAGCACCGGCTGCGCCAGGCGCAACTGCGCCGCCTCCAGGTGCAGCGTGCCGCTGCCCGCGGCCACGGCGATGCCGACCAGCAGGGTGGCAATCACCGCATAGCGCGGGAAGGTGCGGCGCCCGAGCAGATAGGTGGCGAACATCGCCAGCGCCATGGCCAGTTGGTGCTGCATCGCCACGAACACGTCCAGGCCGAAGCGCAGCAACACGCCGGCCAGCATCGCCGAGGCCAGAGACAGCGGAATGCGCCGCAGCAGGTGTTCGAACAGGCCGGAGAAGCCGGCCAGCGTGGACAACACCGCCACCACCACGAAGGCGCCGATGGCATCGGACAGCGGCAGTCCGCCACCGCTGCCGATCAGCAAGGCCGCGCCGGGCGTGGACCAGGCGGTGACCACCGGCATCCGGTAGCGCAGCGACAGCCCGATGCAGGTCAGGCCCATGCCCAGCCCCAGCGCCCACATCCAGGACGCGATCTGTGCCTGCGAGGCGCCGACGCTGCGCGCGGCCTCGAACACGATCGCCGCCGAACTGGTGAAGCCGACCAGCACGGTGACGAAGCCGGCGATCAGCGCGGGCAGCGAAGCGTCGCGCCAGAGCGCGCGGGCAGCAGCGGTCATGCGGAGTTCCATGGTGGAGCGCAGCCTGCATTCTCGGGCAAACGCCGGCGATCGGCTGTGCCGCGCCTTACCAATAGAGAGGAGAGCGTGGCAGCACGCAGCGCTGCAAGGGCGCGCAAAAAACGGTTGACCTTTTTTTCGGTGCCATTAAACTGCGCGGCCCGCTACGCAACTGCCGAGCTTCGGCGCGACAGAGGCAGGCGGGGCCGGAAACACCTAGCGAACATCGGGTGTTGACAGCGTGAAAAAGTCGGCTAATATGGCCGGCTCGCTTCGAGGAAAAGCCTTCGGGTTTGGACGAAGAAGCGGCGTCAACCACCTGATCAAAAAGGTGTTGACGGCAAGAAAAAAGCCGCTATGATGGGCGGCTCGATTCGACGAAAAGCCCTCGGGTTTGAAGACGAACCAGCGTCAACCGCCTCGAAATGAGGTGTTGACGGAAACAAAAAGCCCGCTATAATGGG
>NZ_NMPP01000093.1:0-5932 GCF_009192885.1 Xanthomonas sp. LMG 12462
GCAGGAGCAGCTTCAGCCGCGACGCATGACGCCACGATGGGCGCGGCTGAAGCCGCTCCTGCGACACAACAAGACGCGACTGCGTTGGTGCGTAGCACCAACACCACGCGCCATTGCAGAGCAGATCGCTTGACCGTCCAAGCGGCGCATCCCCGTTGTGGGAGGGGCTTCAGCCCCGACGCCTGCCGCTGAACGCGTCGGGACTGAAGTCCCTCCCACAAGAATGCTGCTCACGCGGGTGGTGCGGGAACAGCGCGGAAATCTCACACCCAATCCCGCGCGCTCTTCGGCAGCCGTAGGCTGTCCATCCCCACTCCCGGCTTTTCCACAGCCGAACGGCTGGTAATCACCGCAGCAGAGCCACCCGCTGCGCCAGCTTCTTGGCCGAGATGCCGGCGCGGGCGCCCAGTTCCTGGGCGAACAGCGACACCCGCAGTTCTTCCAGGTCCCAGCGCAGCGCTTGCCACTCCGGTGTGTCGCCACGACCGGCCGCGGCCGCGTCGGCCAGTGCGTCGACGAACGGCTTCAGCTCCAGCATCCGCGCCTGGTCGCGCGCCGGATCGCGTTTGGCGCGTTCGGCGCGCAGGATCATCGCGCGCAGGTAGCGCGGGAACTGCGCCAGGGCAGTGGCCGAGGTCTCGCGCAGGAAGCCCGGATGCAGCAAGGCCGCCAGTTGCGCGCGCAGGTCGTCGAGGTTGCCGCTGGCCCAGCCCATCAGCGGCGATTCCAGTTGCGGTTTCAGTTCCGCCGCCGCGCCCATGATCGCCTCGGCCAGCTTCAGCCGCTCCATCGCCTCGCCGAACAGCTGCCTGGCGGCGGCGTCGCGACGCTGGGCAAAACTGTCCGCGTCGTGGATCGCCTCCAGCCCCTGCTCCAGCAGCGCGTTCAACGCCGCTTCCACCAGGTCGCCGCGCAGGCGTTCCTGCGATTCGATCGCCGCGTACAACAGCCCGGTCTTGGGCGATACCGGCAACTGCTTGCGCGCCTGCTTGACCTTGTCGGCCAGGGCGATCTCCAGCAGCCGACGCACGCCGCGCGGATGCGCCGCCTCGGCCTGCGCACGGTCGGCGAAGATGCGCAGGGCGGCGTTGTCGCCCTCGTCCACCAACGCCGGATACGCCGGTACACCGGCTTCGCCCGGCACCTGCAGCGGGATCGGCGTCGCCGGGAACTCGCGCAGCCCGGTCGCGGCCATGGCGCGGCCGGCGCGCGCGGCGAAGGCCTGCCCGGCACGTTCGCCGAAGCGCGCGCGCAGCGCGTCCAGGTCGCGCGATTCGGCCAGCACCTTGCCGGCCTCGTCGCGCAGGCGCAGGTTCATGCGCAGATGCGGCTCCAGCGTGCTCTCGTCGAACTCCAGCGCACTCAGCGGCACGCCGGTGGCGCGCTGCAGGAACCGCGCCAGCTCGCCACGGATGTCGTCGGCACTGGGCTGCGGGAAGGCCTCGTAGAACGCACGCGCGAAGTCCGGCGCCGGCACGTAGTTGCGGCGCAGCGCCTTGGGCAAGCTGCGGATCAGCGCCGCCGCCTTGTCGGTGACGAAGCCCGGCGCCAGCCACGACAGCCGCGTCGGGTCCAGCGCGTTGAGCAGGTGCACCGGCACCTCCAGGGTCACGCCGTCGTCGGCCGCGCCGGGTTCGAAGCGGTAGTGCAGCGGCAGCCGCGCATCGCCCAGCGGGAAATACGTGGGATAGCGCTCGGCGGCGCTGCCCTCGCCCGGCAACAGGTCGGCCAGCGACCAGTGCAGCGCGCGCCGCTGCTCCGGTGCCAGCGCCTTCCACCAGGCGTCCAGGCCGGAAGCGGAATGGATCTCGCCGGGAATCCGGTCCAGATACCAGCGCGCCTGCCAGTCCTCGTCGGCGACGATGCCGGCGCGACGCAGCTTGGCCTCCTCCTCGTGCGCCTGCGCCAGCACCTTCTGGTTGTCGGCGACGAAGCTGGCGCGGGTGTTGATCTCGCCCGGCACCAGGCCCTGGCGCACGAACAGCTCGTGCGCACCGGGCGGATCGATGCGGCCGTAGTGGACCGGCTTCTTCGGCGCCAGCACCAGCCCGAACAGGCTGATCTGCTCGGAGGCCAGCACCTGCCCCTGCGCGCGCGACCAGTGCGGATCGAAATGCTTGCGCGCCAGCAGGTGCGGCAACTCGGCGATCACCCAATCCGGCTCGATCGCCGCGTTGGTCAGGCCCCACACCTTCTGCGTGTCCAGCAGCGTCGCCGGCAGCACCCACGGCGGCGGCTTGCGGGCAAGCGCCGAACCGGGGAACAGCAGGAAGCGGCGCTGCCGCGGCGCCAGGAAATCGCCCTTCTCGGTGCGATGGCCGACCTGGGTCGGCAGACCGGCCAGCAAGGCGCGGTGCAGCGCCTGGTAGGCGGCGGCACGCTCGCGTTCGCTGGCACGCGGCGCCTCCCCGGCCTCGGCGGACGCCGGTGGCGGGGGCGGAGCCGCAGGTGCGGGCGTGGCCGGCGTACCGGTGCCGCGGCCTTCGCGGGCCAGCCGCGCAGCGCGGTGCAACTGCCCGCGGGTCGCACGCGCCGCGGTCTCGGCATCGCGCGCCGGCGCGGGCGTGGCGGCGCCGGCCAGCAGGGGCCGCAGGGAGGCCTCCGCCGGCTCCTCGGTCCAGCCCAGCTCCGCGCACAGCAGATGCAGTTGGCGGTGCAGTTCGCGCCACTCGCGCATGCGCAGGAAACCGAGGAAATGCCGGCCGCACCAGTCGCGCAGCTTGGACTGGGTCAGGTCCTCGTGCGCCTGCCGGTAGCCGTCCCACAGGCGCAGGATGCCGACGAATTCCGAGCGCGCATCGGCGAACTTGGCATGCGCGTTGTCGGCGGCCTCGCGCGCCTCCGGCGGGCGCTCGCGCGGGTCCTGGATGCCCAGGAACGCGGCGATCACCAGCATCGGTCGCAGGCAGCCGTGCTGCTGCGCCGCCACCAGCATCCGCGCCAGTTTCACGTCCACCGGCAGCCGCGCCATCTTGCGGCCGATCTCGGTCAGCTTGCGCAGGCCATGGCGGTCCGGCTCGCCGACCGCCCCCAGCTCCACCAGTTGCTGCCAGCCATCGGCCACCGCACGCTCGTCCGGCGGCTCCAGGAACGGGAAATCCTCGATCCGTCCCAGCCCCAGTTGCAACATGCGCAGGATCACCCCGGCCAGGCTGGAGCGGCGGATCTCCGGATCGGTGAACGCCGGCCGCGCCGTAAAATCCGCCTCGGCGTACAGCCGGTAGCAGATGCCCTCGGCGATGCGGCCGCAACGGCCCTTGCGCTGGTTGGCGCTGGCCTGCGAGATCGGCTCGATGTGCAGGCGGTCGAGCTTCTGCCGCGGGCTGTAGCGCTTGACCCGGGCATAGCCGGGATCGACCACGTAGCGGATGCGCGGCACCGTCAGCGAGGTCTCGGCGACGTTGGTGGCCAGCACCAGACGCCGCTTTGGGCCTGGGTTGAACACCCGGTCCTGGTCGGCGTTGGAGAGCCGCGCGTACAGCGGCAGCACCTCGGTCTCGCGGTACTTGCGCCGTTCCAGCGCATGGTGCGCATCGCGGATCTCGCGTTCGCCGGGCAGGAACACCAGCACGTCGCCGCGCGGATCCAGCCGGGTGATTTCGTCGATCGCCGCCACGATCGCCTGGTTGACCGTGCGGTCGCCGGCGTTGTCGCCACTCTCGGCGTCGGCCTCCTCGCCGCCCGCCTCCTCCAGCGGCCTGTAGCGCACTTCCACCGGATAGGTGCGGCCTTCCACGCTGATCACCGGCGCATCGTCGAAATGCGCGGCGAAGCGCGCGGTGTCGATCGTCGCCGAGGTCACGATGACCTTCAGATCCGGGCGCTTGCGCAGCAACTGCTTCAGATAGCCGAGCAGGAAATCGATGTTGAGGCTGCGCTCGTGCGCCTCGTCGACGATGATCGTGTCGTAGCCGGACAGCCAGCGGTCGCTGGCGATCTCGGCCAGCAGGATGCCGTCGGTCATGAACTTGATCCGGGTCTGCTCGCCGACGCGGTCGTTGAAGCGCACCTGGAAGCCCACCGTCTCGCCCACGGGCGTGCGCAGCTCCTCGGCCACGCGGCTGGCCACCGCGCGCGCGGCGATGCGCCGCGGCTGGGTGCAGCCGATCATGCCGGCGGCGCCGCGCCCGGCGGCCAGGCACAGCTTCGGCAACTGCGTGGTCTTGCCCGAACCGGTCTCGCCGGCGATCACCACCACCTGGTGCTCGCGGATCAGCGCGACGATGCGCTCGGCCTCGCGCGCGATCGGCAGCTGCGGATCCAGGGTGATCGCCGGCTGCTGCGCCGCGCGCGCGGCGCAACGCGCCTGCGACGCCTGCAGCGCCTGCTCGAACGCCGTCTCCAGCGCGGCATTGCCGGGCGCGGCCTGCCAGCGCGACCATAGGCCCAGCAGGCGGCCACGGTCGCGGGTCAGCGCGCCGTCGATCGCGGCGCGGCGTTCGCGCAGGCGTGCCGGCACGGAAGGTTTTTCGATAGCGTTCATCAATCGGATGCCATTGAACGTTGAATCACAGCACATGCTTTAGTCTGTCTATTGTGACGCCATCTCGTCTGTAACCCCCAAAGAGGAACTCCCATGGCCAAGAACAAGACCCCCGGCAAGACCAAGAACGCCGCCAGCAAGGCCGTCGCCGGCCAGCCGCTGGCCGGCCTGGCGCCGTCCGCGCCCAACATCGATATCGGGATCGGCGGCGGCGATCGCAAGAAGATCGCCGACGGCCTGTCGCACTACATGGCCGACGCCTTCACCCTGTACCTGAAGACCCACAACTTCCACTGGAACGTGACCGGGTCGATGTTCAACTCGCTGCACCTGATGTTCGAGACCCAGTACACCGAGCAGTGGGCGGCGCTGGACGACGTCGCCGAGCGCATCCGCGCCCTGGGCTTCAACGCCCCGGGCTCCTACAAGGAATACGCCGCGCTGACCTCGATCCCGGAAGAGGAAGGCCTCAGCGACAGCGCCGACTGGCGCGAAATGGTGCGCCAGCTGGTGGTCGGCAACGAAGCGGTGTGCCGCACCGCGCGCAAGGTGCTCAAGACCGCCGACGACGCCGGCGACGACCCGTCGGTGGACCTGCTGACCCAGCGCCTGCAGACCCACGAGAAGTACGCCTGGATGCTGCGCTCGCTGCTGCAGTAAGGGATTCCGCCCTGCCTGCCTGGCAGGCAGGGCGCGCCGCCCGCGCGCCTTCGCGCGGAGCGAGACGTTGGCTGGGTGCACTGTGGGAGGGACTTCAGTCCCGACGCCTTTCGATCTCGGCCCCGGCAGGCTTCGTCTGCCGCGACCGCAAGACCGTCGCCACCTACAGACCAGCGCGCGTTCGCCTGACACGCGCTTGCGCACACCAGGAAGCCAACCGCCCTTGCGCGGCGCGGTATCCTACACAGATGTCTTCCCCCGCCCACGCCTTGCTCAGCCGCGTCTTCGGCTACGACCAGTTCCGCGGCCTGCAACAGGACATCGTCGAACACGTCGCCGCCGGCCACGACGCGCTGGTGCTGATGCCCACCGGCGGCGGCAAGTCGCTGTGCTACCAGATTCCCTCGCTGCTGCGCGACGGCACCGGCATCGTCATCTCGCCGCTGATCGCGCTGATGCAGGACCAGGTCGAGGCGCTGCGCCAGCTCGGCGTGCGTGCCGAATACCTCAATTCCACCCTGGACGGCGAGACCGCGCAGCGGGTCGAGCGCGCCCTGCTGGCCGGCGAACTGGACCTGCTTTACGTCGCTCCCGAACGGCTGCTGACCCCGCGTTTCCTGTCGCTGATCGAGCGCAGCCGCATCGCCCTGTTCGCCATCGACGAGGCGCACTGCGTATCGCAATGGGGCCACGACTTCCGCCCCGAATACCGCCAGCTCACCGTGCTGCACGAGCGCTGGCCGCAGACCCCGCGCATCGCCCTCACCGCCACCGCCGATCCGCCGACCC
>NZ_NMPP01000094.1:0-7244 GCF_009192885.1 Xanthomonas sp. LMG 12462
GAGGGTACGGCGCGAAAGCGTCTGCGTCGTCTGCGTTCGCGAGGCGACGCGCCTACCCCTGCGGGGGAATTTTTCCCGTAGAACAAGGAGGAACCTGAGGATCGTCCCGGAATGACGTGGCGTACTTACGCCGCCAGCGACACGCAATCGCGGCCGGCACGCTTGGCCTGGTACAGGCCCTGGTCGGCGCGCTTGAGCAGGTCCTCGGCGCTTTCGCGTCCCTGCAGCGTGGCCACGCCGATGCTGGCGGTGAGCGACACACCGAGCTGCAGCAGACTGGTGTCCTGGCGCAGGCGCTCGCAGGCGCGCATGGCCTGCGCCGCGTCCATCCCCGGCAGCAACAGCGCGAACTCGCCGCCGCCGTAGCGCGCCACGACGCTCTCGGGCGGCAGGCGCGCGCGCAGCATGTCGGCCAGCGCCAGCAGCGCCTCATCGCCCTTGTCGTGACCATGCAGGTCGTTGACGCTCTTGAAGTAGTCCAGATCCAGGATCGCCACGCTGAGCGGCGCCGAACCCGGCTGCGCCGCCTCGGCATGGATCATCAACGCGGTGGCGAAGGCGCGGCGGTTGAGCAGGCCGGTCAGCGGATCGGTGCGCGCCTGTTCCAGCAGTTCGGCGTTGAGCGACTCCAGCGATTCCTGGTACTGCAGCAGCTGTTGCTCGTACCAGGCGCGTTCGCGCAACTGCAGCGCCAGCGCATGGCTGCTGCGGCGCAGTTCGATCAGTTGCATCACCTGCCGCGACAGCGCCTGCAGCGCCGCCAGTTGTTCCGGCTGCAGGGTGCGCGGACGGTTGTCGAGCACGCACACCGTGCCGACCGGCAGGCCATCGCGGGTCAGCAGCGGCGCGCCGGCGTAGAAGCGCACCCCGCCCTCGGTGACCAGCGGGTTGTGCTGGAAGCGCGCATCGGCGGTGGCGTCGGCGACCACCATGACCTGCTCCGGGGTCAGGATGGTGTGGCCGCAGAACGACTCGTCGCGTGCGGTACTCAGCAGGCAGACGTTGCGCTGCGCCTTCAGCCACTGGCGCTCGTCGTCGACCAGCGAGATCAGCGCCGAGGGCGTGTCGCACAGCTTGGCGGCGATGCCGACCAGATCGTCGTAGGACGCTTCCGGTTCGGTGTCGAGGATCTGCAACGCGTGCAACGCCTGCAGGCGTGCGGCTTCGTTGTCGGGCTTGCGGGGCTTGATCACGGAATACCCGGCGGCGGCGATGGTTCGCGTTGCGCAGTATGGCCAAATCCGCGACGGACGCCAGCCCTGGCGGGCGCGCCGCCTGTACGGTTGGGCCGCGCGGCGGCAGCCGACCGCCGACACTGCGACGTGGTTACCACTCCTGGCGCTGCGGCAGCAGGCCGCGCAGTTCCTGTTCGGTGAGATTGCGCCACTGGCCCGGCTTCAGCGCGCCGAGCTTGATGTTGTCGATGCGCACGCGGCGCAACTGGGTGACCCGGTAGTCGAACGCCGCGGCCATCAAGCGGATCTGCCGGTTGAGTCCCTGCTCCAGCACGATGCGGAAGCCGAACTTGGCGATCCGCGCGGTGCGGCACGGCAGGGTCATCTGGTCGTGCACGCGCACGCCGCGCGCCATGCCGCGCAGGAATTCGTCGGTGACCGGCTTGTTCACCGCCACCAGGTATTCCTTCTGATGGCGGTTCTCCGCGCGCAGGATCTCGTTGACGATGTCGCCGTTGCTGGTCATCAGGATCAGCCCCTCGGACTCCTTGTCCAGGCGCCCGATCGGGAAGATGCGCTGCTCGTGGCCGACGAAGTCGACGATGTTGCCCTTGACCGCGCTCTCGGTGGTGCAGGTCACCCCGACCGGCTTGTTCAACGCGATGTAGACGTGGCGGCGCCCGCTCTTGGTCTTGGCCCGCGCACGCAGCGGCTGCCCGTCGACCTTGACCTCGTCGCCCTCGCCCACCACCGAACCGACCCCACCCGGCTGGCCGTTGACGGTGACCCGGCGCGCGGCGATCAGCCGATCGGCCTCCCGGCGCGAGCAAAAACCGGTCTCGGCGATGTGCTTGTTGAGGCGGACGGACATGGGCTGGGAGCTGGGAATGGGGAGTTGGGAATGGGGAATGGCAACAGCGGGCTGCTGCCGGCTGGGCCATGGCTAGCGTCGGGAACGACAGCAGGGAGCGGCAGCGGGGACGCCCCCCATTCCCGATTCCCTACTCCCTATTCCCGGCCTCTCAGCGCTTTGGCGGTCCCTTGCGCGGCGGCCGGTCGGCGGCGAAGCGGCCGGCCGGGCGCGGGCCGGCGGCGTTGGGCTTGCCGCCGGGCTTGCCGGTACGGGCGAACTTCGGCTTGAACGGCGCGCCGACGGCATCGTCGCCGTCGAGCTTGCGCATCTGCAGTTGCTGGCCGGACACCCAGACCTTCTTCAGGTGCGTCAGCAACTCGCGCGGCATGTCCGCCGGCAGGTCCAGCACCGAATGGTCGTCGTGGATGTCGATGCGGCCGATGTACTTGCTCTCCAGCCCGGCCTCGTTGGCGATCGCGCCGACGATGTTGGCCGGCTTGACCCCGTGCTGGTGGCCGACCTCGATGCGGTAGGTCTCCATGCCCACTTCCGGCGCGCCGCGCGGCGCTTTCGGCGCCTTGTCGCGGCGCGGCGCCTCGAAGCTGCCGACGTCGCGGTGGTAGTCGAAATCCTCGCCACGCGCGGCCGGGGCCGGACGCGCCGGGCGCTCGCCGTCGTCGCGACGCGGCGCACGCGGCTCGCGCTCGAACTTCGGCTCGAACCGGGGACGGTCCGGGCGCTCGCCACGCTCGGGCCGCTCGCGGCGCTCGAAACGCTCGCCCTGCGGCGGACGCGGACGGTCCGGGGCCAGCAGCAGCGGCGTCTCGCCCTGCAGCAGGCGCGCCAGCGCCGCGGCCACTTCCACCATCGGCACGTTCTTCTCGGCCTCGAACTTCTGCAGCAGGTCGCGGTACATGTCGATGCCGCCGGCGGCGATGGTCTCGCTGATCTTCTCCATGAAGCGGCTCACGCGCTGGTCGTTGACCGCGTCGACGCTGGGCAGCTGCATTTCCTCGATCGGCTGGCGGGTGGCGCGCTCGATCGCGCGCAGCATGCCGCGCTCGCGCGGGCTGACGAACAGGATCGCTTCGCCGCTGCGCCCGGCCCGGCCGGTGCGGCCGATACGGTGCACGTAGCTTTCGGTGTCGTAGGGGATGTCGTAGTTCAGCACGTGGCTGATCCGCTCCACGTCCAGGCCGCGCGCGGCCACGTCGGTGGCGACCAGGACGTCGAGCTTGCCGTCCTTGAGCTGCTGGATCACCCGCTCGCGCTGCGCCTGCTGGATGTCGCCGTTGATCGCCGCCGCAGCCAGGCCGCGCGCCTGCAGCTTCTGCGCCAGTTCGTCGGTGCCGGCCTTGGTGCGGGCGAAGATGATCATCGCGTCGAACGGTTCGACCTCCAGGATCCGGGTCAGCGCGTCGAGCTTGTGCAGCCCGCTCACCGCCCAGTAGCGCTGGCGGATGTTGGCCGAGGTGGTGGTCTTGGAGGCGATGATCACCTCGGCCGGGTCGTTCAGATAGGTCTGCGCGATGCGCTTGATCGCCGGCGGCATGGTCGCCGAGAACAGCGCCACCTGGCGCGATTCCGGCAGCTTCTTCAGCACCGCCTCGACGTCGTCGATGAAGCCCATGCGCAGCATTTCGTCGGCTTCGTCGAGCACCAGCGTCTTCAGCTCGGACAGGTCCAGGGTGCCGCGGTCCAGGTGATCGATGACCCGCCCCGGGGTACCCACCACCACGTGCACGCCGCGCTTGAGCGCCGACAACTGCTGTACGTAGGGCTGGCCACCGTACACCGGCAGCACCTGGAAGCCGGGGATCGCCGCGGCGTAGCGGTGGAACGCCTCGGCCACCTGGATCGCCAGTTCGCGGGTGGGCGCCAGCACCAGCGCCTGCGGCTTGCGTTGGGCGAAATCCAGCCGCGACAGGATCGGCAGCGCGAACGCGGCGGTCTTGCCGGTGCCGGTCTGCGCCTGGCCGAGCAGGTCGCGGCCGGTCAGCAGCGCCGGGATGGTGGCGGCCTGGATCGGCGACGGCGACTCATAGCCGACGTCGGCGACCGCCTTCATCACAGCAGGGGAGAGGCCGAGATCTGCGAACAGCAGCGGCGCGGGGGTATCTTGGGACATGGGAGACTCCGGGGGCGCCGCAGAGAACCGGCAGGCGCAAAGAAGCCCCTATTGTGCGCCCTGCCGGGCCGCATGTCGAAAGCAGGTGAACGACACCGTTCAGGCGTGACCCTCTGCGCACTGCCGGACGCCGGCCACCGCGGCCGCCTCCAGCAGGCGCGGCGCCGCGGGCTGCGGCAGCGGCGACAGCCCCCAGCCGCCGACATGGCGGGCGTTTTGCCCGCGAATGACCGACAATGGGCGCCGATTTCCGAGCAAGCCCCCAATGCAGACCATCGATCTCCAGCTAGAAAGCGACTACGTGGAACTCAAGCACCTGTTGAAACTGACCGGCCTGTGCGACAGCGGCGGCGCCGCCAAGGCCGTGATCAGCGAAGGCCAGGTGCGCGTGGATGGCGAGGTCGAACTGCGCAAGGCCTGCAAGGTGCGCGCGGGCCAGGTGGTACAGCTGGGCGACGTGCAGGTGCAGGTGCTCGGCAAGGCATGACCGCCATCGGCGCCCCTGGCCTGCCACTCGCCGGCCGGTGGCGCCGGACAGCGCGGACCGCCGCACGATGCTGATCACGCTGGGCATCCGCAACATCGCGCCGTCTGCGGAAGATCCGCACCACGACGTGTACATCGCGCAGCTCGACCCCGACGCAGCGCAGCCGTTCCGCCTGGGCCAGTCCATCCGCGGCGGCCACGCGGAGCGCGGCGGTTCCATCTTCCTGGCGCTGGACGAACTGGAGGGCTGGACCGGCGACTGGCGCCAGCACCTGCGCCACGCCGGCTGCGCCTGGGCCATCGCGCCGATCGAAGCGGCGCGGCGCAGCGGCGACCTGCAGAGCGCCCTCGACGCGCTGGTCGCCGGTGCGGAACAGCGGCGCGCCGACGCCAGGTAGCCGCCGCTGAGATCGGGATTCGGGATTCGGAATTGAAAGCAAGCCGCGCCGAGCACCGATGACACGCATGCATCGGCACGACCGCCGCCTCAGCGCGCCATGGCCGCCACGCGCTGGGTCAGGTGTGCCGCGATGGCACGCTTGAACGGCGCGACCCGGTCGGCCACGCGCAGCGCGGCGCTGCGCAGGGCGCGCGCCGGCAGGCGATCGTCGGTGTACAGCGCGGCAATCGCGTTGGTCGCTTCGTACAGCGGCCGCGTGGCCAGGCGGTGCCCGCGCTGGTAGCCGGCCAGCAAGGCCGGCGCAGCGATGTCGCCGCCGCGCGCGACCGCGTCGTGCAGCGCACGCGCCAGCCGCGCCTGGCTCTGCAGGCCGAAGTTGAACCCATGCGCGGTCACCGGATGCATGCCCACCGCGGCGTCGCCGATCAAGGCATAGCGCTCGGCGACGAAGCGCTGCGCATAGACGGCCACCAACGGGTACGCCTGCGGCCGCACCAGTGGCGTCATCGCGCCCAGGCGATGCTCGAAGCAGGTACTGATCTCTGCCCCCAACGCCGCCTCGTCCATCTGCAGCAGCGCCTGCGCGCGTTCCGGCGGCAGGGTCAGCACCGCCGAGGCCTCGTTGCCGTGCAGCGGCAGCAGCGCCATGGTGCGGCCGTAGCCGAACCACTCCCAGGCGGTCTGATGGTGCGGGCGCTCGTGGCGCACCCGACACACCAGCATGGTGCGGCCGAAATCGCGCAACTGCGCACCGATCCCGCTCATGCGCCGGGTACTGGAGAAGCGGCTGTCGGCGGCAACCACCAGGCGCGCCGCCACGCTGCGCCCGTCGGAGAGCTGCACCTGCGCCTGGCGCGCGTCGCGGCGCAATGCCTGCACCGAGACACCATCGAGCAAGGTCAGACCGGGCTGGTCCTGCACCGCGGCGAACGCGGCGCGGCGGATCAGGTGATTGGGCACCAGCCAGCCGAGATCGCCACGGCCGCCCTCGCCCGCCGCGAAGGTCAGTGCGAACGGCGAGGAACCGTTCATCACCCGCGCATCGCGCAGCGGCGCGATCGCCTGCGGGTCGATCCGCGGCCACAGGTCCAATTGATCCAGCAATGCTCGCGAGGCATGGGTCAGGGCGATCTCGCGGCCGTCGAAGGCGGCCTCCGCCAGCGCCGCGCGCGGCTGCGGCTCGATCAGCGCCAGCGACAGGCCGCTGCCGGCCAGCGAGCGGGCGAAGCACAGGCCGGCAGGGCCGGCCCCGACGATGGCGATATCCACTTGCATGCGGCGACTCCGTGATCGGACCCGGCCAGGATACGACCGCCGCGCACCGCGTCCTTGATCTGGATCAGCGCTGCGACGATCGGTCGCAGCCCGCTGGGCTCAGAACAGCGCCCACACCAGCTGCAGGATCGCCCACAGCGACACCACCCACACCAGGCTGCGCACGTACGGCACGCCCGCCGCATACAGCGGCACGTACGCCACACGCGCCCACAGGTAAATCTGCGCCGACAGCGCGGTGTGCGCATCGCCCTTGCCCAGCGCCGCCACCGCCACCGCCGCGGCGGCGAAGAACGGGAAGGTTTCCAGGAAGTTGCGCAGCGCGCGGTCCAGGCGCCCGGCCACGCCGGCCGGCGGCGGTTGCGGCGCATCGCGCGCGCCGGCGTTCCACTTCAGCCCGCGCTGCGCGGTGACGAAGGCGGAGGCGAGCAGCAGTTGCGCGATCCCGAGCAGGATCGCCCAGGCCAGCATGCGGATTTCGATGGGCATCGGAGCCTCGGAGGAAAGGAAGACGGCGCGCAGCATGCCGCTCAATCGGGCATGGCGACGTGATAGCCGACCAGGCGCCAGGTCTTGTCCTCGTCCAACCGCAACGACACCAGCTCGCGCACCGGCTGCGGCGCATTGGCGAAGCGGCTGGGGAAGCTGATGTTGACGTAGGTGCCCGGCGGCACCTGCGAGCCGGCGGCGTACTGCACCCGCGCCACGCTGGCGACGCCGCGGCCGAGCAGCGCGCCCAGCCGCGCACGCGCGGCGTCGATCTCGCGCACGAACACCGCACGCGTCACCGCCTTCTTCGCCACAACAGAGGCGCCGTCCCACAGCTCGCCGGTACGTCCGGCATCGACCAGTTGCGCGGCGCGCAGGCCGGCCTGCGCCATCTGTGCGTCCTGCTTGGCCAGCGGTCCGGGCGCGGGCGCGGCGGGG
>NZ_NMPP01000095.1:0-15733 GCF_009192885.1 Xanthomonas sp. LMG 12462
TACCTGGTCGGCCAGCATCGCCCGCAGCGGCAGATGTGCATCCTGCGCGAGGTGATGCCGCCGGGCAGCGACACCGGCAGCGCGATGCTGGTGCACGACGGCGAAGAGGGCGGGGTGGTGGTGGCCGGCGAGGTGGAGATCACCGTCGGCAGCCAGGTGCGGGTGCTGCGCGCGGGCGAGGGCTACTATTTCGAAAGCCGGGTGCCGCACCGGTTCCGCAACGTCGGCCGCGAGACCGCGGTGCTGGTCAGCGCCAATACGCCGGCCACCTTCTGAGCCGCATGCGCGCCGCGCCGCCGCCGGCCGTCGCGTGCTTCCGATCCTTCCGCCGCAGCAGGAGTTTCCGATGACCGCACCCCGCACCCGCGACGCCTGGCAGGCGCTGGCCGACACGCTGCGTCCGCGGACCCAGGCCTTCATCGACGGCCGCTACGTCGACGCCGCCAGTGGCAAGACCTTCGACTGCATCAGTCCGATCGACGGCCGCCTGCTTGGCCGCGTGGCCGAGGGCGAGGCCGCGGACATCGACCGCGCGGTCGCCGCGGCGCGGCGCAGCTTCGAGGCGGGGCACTGGTCGCAGGCCAAGCCCGCGCAGCGCAAGAAGACCCTGCTGGCGCTGGCCCAACTGGTCGAACGCCATGCCGACGAACTGGCCTTGCTGGAATCGCTGGACATGGGCAAGCCGGTGCGCGATGCGCGCGCGGTGGACCTGGCGGCGACGGTGCGCTGCCTGTCCTGGACCGCCGAGGCGGTGGACAAGCTCTACGGCGAAGTGGCGCCGACCGGACAGGACGAACTGGGCCTGATCACCCGCGAGCCGCTGGGCGTGGTCGGCGCGATCGTGCCGTGGAATTTCCCGCTGCTGATGGCCGCGTGGAAGATCGCCCCGGCGCTGGCCGCCGGCAACTCGGTGGTACTGAAACCGTCGGAGAAATCGCCGCTGAGCGCGTTGCGCCTGGCCGAACTGGTCGCCGAGGCGGGCATTCCCGACGGCGTGTTCAACGTGGTGCCGGGCTTCGGCAAGGGGGCCGGCGAGCCGCTGGCGCTGCACATGGACGTGGACGGGCTGGTGTTCACCGGGTCCACCGCGGTCGGGCGGCGCCTGCTGCAATGCGCCGGGCTGTCGAACATGAAGCGCGCATACATGGAATGCGGCGGCAAGAGCCCGAACCTGGTGTTCGCCGATGCGCCGGACCTGGAACAGGCGGCGCAGGCGTCGGCGATGGCGATCTTCTACAACCAGGGCGAGGTCTGCACCGCGGCCTCGCGTCTATTGGTGCAACGCTCGATCAAGGATGCCTTCGTCGAGCGTGTGGTCGCCGCCGGCCGCGCGCTGCAGCCGCGGCATCCGTTCGACGACGACGCGGCGATGGGCGCGCTGGTGGACGAGACCCAGACCCACCGCGTGCTCGACTACATCGCCCGCGGCAACGCCGAAGGCGCACGCCTGCTGCTCGGCGGCAAGCGCGTGGAGGTGGTGCCCGGCGGCTGCTACGTGGAGCCGACCATCTTCGACGAGGTCGGCCACGAACACACCATCGCCCGCGAGGAGATCTTCGGCCCGGTGCTGTCGGTGATCGCCTTCGACGACGAGACGCACGCCCTGCGCATGGCCAACGACAGCGACTACGGCCTGGCGGCGGGCGTGTGGACCCGCGACATCGGCCGCGCGCACCGCGTGGCGCGCAAGCTGCGCGCCGGCAGCGTGTGGGTGAACTACTGGGATGGCGGCGACATGACCGCCCCGTTCGGCGGCTACAAGCAATCGGGCAACGGCCGCGACAAGTCGCTGCATGCCTTCGACAAGTACACGGAGATGAAGGCGACGTGGATCAATCTGGGTGAGTAGCGGGGAGTGGGGATTTGGGATTCGGGATTGGTGAAAAGCGGGGTTGCGTCTGCGGATGTCGTAGGAGCGTCTTCAGCGGCGATGGGCGTTTCCGGTAGTGCTCATCGCGGCTGAAGCCGCTCCTGCAACGCCGGGTGCGTTCCAGGTCGCGGCGCAGCCACTCATCCCCGATCCCGACTCCCCAATCCCGGCTCCCGCTCCACCCGGCACGCGAAACAGCCCTGCCGCGCATGATGCAGGTGCAGGTAATGCACCTGCGGGTCGGCGAAGGCGCAGGCGATCGCGGTGGCGATGCGTTCGCCCGGCTGCACGTCGGCGGCGATCAGCATGTCGCCGGCGTCGTAACCGCGCAGCGAGATCAGGCGGCGGACGATGGCATCGGGTACTTCGCCCGGCGCCGGTGTGGCGGTGGCGACGTGGCGGCGCACGTAGATCGGGCCGGCGGCGCGGTACGGGGTCTGCGCGGGTTGGTGCAGGTAGTGCAGCAACAGCAGTTCCTCGCCGGGCCGCGCGTCCTCCAGGCTGATCCGGCAGGGATAGCCGAGCGCGCTGTCGGCGCGGAGGCGCCGCGCGTGACGTGCCTGCAGCTGTGCGTCGTCGAGATCGAACAGCGGGTCGAACGCAGCGGCCGGCAGGCCGACGCAGCGGAAGCTGGACATGGGCGCTCCAGGAACGGATGGAGCGCGCAGCGTGCCGCTCGCCGCGATCCCGCGCTGGCCGTATTCGGACCCGGCATTCGACCGGTGCCCGGTCCGGCATGCGCGCCGCAGCGCCGGGCCGGGCGGCGCGTCTCGGTAGCAATGCCGTGCCGCCGCCGCGGCGCGTCCGCGCCTCAGCGCGGCACGTAGTCGGGGAAAGCCACCGGATGCCGCGGATCGGCCGATTGCACCTGCTCGCCGTCCTTGACCAGCGCCTCGGCGTCGGGCGAAGGATTGGGGTTCATTTCCCAGCGCTGCTGGATGCGCTTGTGGAACAGCCACTGCTTGCGCTGCGCGTCGTAGCGGAAGGTGATGAAGTCGGTCCAGTGCTGGCCGCAGGAGACCCCGTTCTGCACGGTGAAGTAGCGACCCTTGGCGGCGAACGGTTCGTCGCCATCGGTGAACGGATCGCACTGGCCGCCCTCGTCACGCTTGAGGATCACCCGGTCGTTCCGCGCCGCCAGCCGGTAGTGGCCGTCGCCCTGCTGCACGAAGATCAGCAGCGGTCGCGCCGGGGCCGGATCGCGCTGCGCCTCGCCGCGCTGCTGCAGCGCGACCAGATAATCGGCGCGGCCGTCGCCATCGAGATCGGCCTGCAGCTGCGCCAGCGGCAGGTAGCCGGCCGGCACCTGGCGCAGCACATCGGCGGGCAGGTCGGCGGCGTTGGCGGTGTGGGTGCCGAGCAGCCCAAGGCCGGCGGCAAGGCAGAGGCGGAACGGGGTGGGCATGGGGGACGGTTTCGCAAACGTGGGGCCGCCAGCCTACCCGACCGGCGGGGGATGGCGGCAGCGCGACGTGGCGGCGGCGTGCGTCGCCACGACGCGGCTTGCGCTGGGGCTTCTTGCAGCGCACAAGGAAAGGCGCCTGCCGCGCGCCGCGGCGCCGATCGCAGTCGGGTGGGGGCGCGGCTGTTGAAAGGGGGCGGCATCCGTCGCGGGTCGCTGGGTGTGCCTGCGCGGGCGCTTGGAAACGGCAGCGTGCCCACGCGCGCGGGCGACCGTGCGGCTGGGCCAGGCGCTGGCCGGCGCTTCGGCCCACACGTGCGTGGGTCGGGTTGGCAGGGCGTCACCCGCGCTGCCAGTGGCGATTGGCCTGCCGCCCTCACAGGTGTACAACACGACGCTGTAGCATCCTTGGCGGGTAGCAAGGCGTGTCCGATCGGCGCCCGCATGAAGCTGGTCGTGGGCTGACGCGGGGAGGCGGCAGCCGCGGAAGGCCTTCCGGCGTGCGGCACTGTCGCCGACGGCGGTCACCGCTGCCCATGGTGCGGCCGAGCGACGGGAGTGCCCCGGCATCCCCGTCGCACGGCAGAATGCGTTCGTGCTGTTCCACTGAGTCCGGAGGGTCGCGATGTATTCGGGTGCGTCATCCAGGCCAGGTGCGGTCGCGCGCGGCGTGCGTCGCCACCGCGACGGGCGCACGGCCGTCGCCCAGGACCTGGTCGCGGCCGAGGTGCCGGTGGCGTTCGCCTACAACGACACGCCGTTCGTGGTGATGATGGCCACGCCGGAAGACCTGGAGGATTTCGCGCTGGGCTTCTCGCTCAGCGAGGGCATCGTCGCGACGCCGGCGCAATTGCGCATCGAGGCGGTGGAAACCTATCTGGAAGGCGTGTCGCTGCGCCTGCAGGTTCCGCCAGCGCAGGCGGCGGCATTACAGGCGCGGCGCCGCAACCTGGATGGGCGCAGCGGCTGCGGCGTGTGCGGCAGCGAATCGCTGGAGGCGGTGTTGCGTGCGCCGCGGCCGGTGCCGGCCGGTACCCCGATCGCGCCCGCGGCGCTGGCCCAGGCGCTTCGCGCGCTGCGCGCGCAGCAGACCCTCAACGCGCTGACCGGCGCCACCCATGCCGCGGCCTGGGCCGACGCGCGCGGCGAGCTGCTGCTGATCCGCGAAGACGTCGGCCGCCACAACGCGCTGGACAAGCTGATCGGCGCGCTGGCCGGCGCCGGCCTCGATCCGGGCGCCGGCCTCGATCCGGGCGCCGGCTTCGCGGTGGTCACCAGCCGTGCCAGCTACGAAATGGCAATGAAGGCCACGCAGGCCGGTATCCCGTTGCTGGCCGCCATTTCCGCGCCCACCGCGCTGGCCATCGCGCTCGCCGACAGCGCCGGCCTCACCCTGATCGGCTTCGCCCGCGATCACGATTACGTCGTCTACAGCCATCCGCAGCGCCTAGCGCACACAGAACCCGCCGGAGAGCCCGCATGAGCAAGAAGACCATCCAGCCCTACACGCAACCGGCCGGCGGTTGGGGGGCGTTGCGCGCGGTGGCCAAGCACCTGATGGAGCAGGACGTGGCGGTGCAGGGCGCCAAGACCCTGCTGCACGTCAACCAGCCCGACGGCTTCGACTGCCCCGGCTGCGCCTGGCCCGACCGCGACCACACCTCCACCTTCGAATTCTGCGAGAACGGCGCCAAGGCGGTGGCCGCCGAATCCACCGCACGCCGCGCCACCCCCGAGCTGTTCGCCCAGCACAGCGTCGCGCAACTGGCCCGCTACAGCGACTACTGGCTGGAAGGGCAGGGCCGGCTGACCCAGCCGCTGCGCTACGACGCCGACACCGACCACTACGTGCCGATCGACTGGGACGACGCGTTCGCGCTGATCGCCCGGCACCTCAATGGCCTGGCCTCGCCGAACGAGGCGATCTTCTACACCTCCGGCCGCACCAGCAACGAGGCCGCGTTCCTGTACCAGCTGTTCGTGCGCGAGTTCGGCACCAACAACTTCCCGGACTGCTCCAACATGTGCCACGAGCCGTCCGGCACCGCGCTCAAGGCGCAGATCGGGGTCGGCAAGGGCACCGTGTCGCTGCAGGATTTCGAACTGGCCGATGCGATCTTCATCTTCGGCCAGAACCCCGGCACCAACCATCCGCGCATGCTCGGCGAACTGCGCCAGGCGGCCAAGCGCGGCGCGGCGATCGTCTCGTTCAATCCGCTGCGCGAACGCGGCCTGGAGAAGTTCGCCGATCCGCAGGACAAGCTGCAGATGCTGCACAACGGCTCCACGCGCATCTCCTCGGACTATTTCCAGCTCAAGATCGGCGGCGACCTGGCGGCGGTGAAGGGCATCATCAAGCATGTGCTGGAGCGCGACGCCGAGGCGGCCAGCAGTGGCCAGCCGCGGCTGCTGGACCTGGAGTTCATCGCCGGCCATACCGTCGGCTTCGAGGCCTTCGCCGCCGAGGTCGCGGCCGAGCCGTGGGACACCATCGTCGAGGAGTCCGGGCTGAGCGAAGCCGAACTGCGCAAGGCCGGCGAGATCTACCTCAAGGCCGAGCGGCTGATCGCCTGCTGGGGCATGGGCATCACCCAGCACAAGCATTCGGTGGCGACCATCCAGATGATCGCCAACCTGCTGCTGCTGCGCGGCCATCTCGGCCGTCCCGGCGCCGGCGCCTGCCCGGTGCGCGGCCACAGCAACGTGCAGGGCGACCGCACGATGATGATCTACGAGAAGCCGCCGGAAGCGTTCCTGGACCGGCTGCAGGCGGTGTTCGGCTTCGCCCCGCCGCGCGCGCCCGGTTACGACACGGTCGGTGCGATCGAGGCGATGGCTGACGGCCGCGCCAAGGTGTTCTTCGCCATGGGCGGCAATTTCGCCACCGCCACGCCCGATACCGACGCGACCCATCGCGCGCTGCGCCGCTGCGATCTCACCGTGCACGTCACCACCAAGCTCAACCGCAGCCATCTGGTGCATGGCCGCGACGCGCTGATCCTGCCGTGCCTGGGCCGCACCGAGATCGACATCCAGGAGGGCGGGCCGCAGCACGTCAGCGTCGAGGATTCGATGAGCATGGTGCACCTGTCCGGCGGCATCAATCCGCCGGCCTCGCCGCAGTTGCTGTCCGAGCCGGCGATCGTGGCGCGGCTGGCCGAGGCCACGCTGGGGGCGCGCAGCGCGATACGCTGGCGCTGGCTGGTGGCCGACTACGACCGCATCCGCGACCTGATCGGGCAGATGTTCGACGACTTTGCCGACTTCAACGTGCGGGTGCGGGTGCCGGGCGGCTTCCGCCTGTCCAACGGCGCGCGCGACCGCGAATGGGACACGCCGGAGGGCCGCGCGGTGTTCAAGGTGCATGCGGTGCCCACCGACAATCCGATCCACCGCGCGCGCCGTCAGCACCCCGGGCAACTGGTGTTCACCCTGGCGACCACGCGCTCGCACGACCAGTACAACACCACCATCTACGGCCTGGACGACCGCTACCGCGGCGTGTTCGGCGAGCGCCGCGTGCTGTTCATCAACGCCGCCGATATCGCCGACCTGGGCATGCGCGCCGGCGACTGGGTGGACCTGCACAGCCTCTGCGAGGACGGCGTGCCGCGCCAGGCCAAGCGCTTCCTGCTGGTCGAGTACAACATCCCGCGTGGCTGCCTGGCGGCCTATTACCCCGAAACCAATGCGCTGGTGCCCTTGTCCAGCTTCGCCGACGAGGCGCGCACGCCGACCTCCAAATCGATTCCGGTGGTGGTCACTGCGCATCTGGCCGACGCCGCTGCGGCGGCGCCGCGCGACATCGGTGTGGCGCTTGTCCGCTGATCCGCTGCTGACCACGCGTCTGTTGCGATTGCTGGCCGAGGCGCCGGACGGCATGGCGCTGGCGCGTGTGTGCAAGCGCCTGGACGTGCGCATGAGCGTGCTGCTGCGCACGCTGGCCTGGCTCGGCGATGCCGAACTCGCCGGGCAGCCGGGGCCGGGCTGGGTGCGGGTGGAGCGTCGCGGCGAACGCGAGATCGCGGTGCTGACCGCTGCCGGTCGCGCGCAGTTGCCTTCCTGAGTGGCGGCGTGGTGGCGGGAGACAAGCCGTGACCGGGCTGCCATGATCTGACGGCTTTCCCGTCGATGTCGCCTCCATGACCGTTGCCGCGTCTCCCGTTCCGCCCGTCAACTCGCCGCGTCGCGTGCTGCTGGCCAGCCTGGTCGGCACCACCATCGAGTTCTTCGACTTCTACATCTACGCCACCGCTGCGGTGCTGGTGTTCCCCAAGCTGTTCTTCCCCGAAGGCGATGCCGATGCGGCGCAATTGCAGTCGCTGGCGACCTTCGCCGTGGCCTTCGTCGCGCGGCCGCTGGGATCGGCGCTGTTCGGCCATTTCGGCGACCGCATCGGCCGCAAGGCCACCCTGGTCGCGGCGCTGCTGACCATGGGCCTGTCCACCGTGCTGATCGGCCTGCTCCCCGGCTACGAACGGATCGGCCTGTGGGCGCCGGCACTGCTGGTGCTGTGCCGCTTCGGCCAGGGCCTGGGCCTGGGCGGTGAGTGGGGCGGGGCGGTGCTGCTGGCCACCGAGAACGCGCCGCCGGGCAAGCGCGCCTGGTACGGCATGTTCCCGCAGCTGGGCGCGCCGCTGGGCTTCCTGCTGTGTTCGGGCATCTTCCTGCTGCTGGGCGCGCTGCTGGACGAGGCGCAGTTCCTGCGCTGGGGCTGGCGCATTCCGTTCGTCGCCAGCGCCCTGCTGGTGATCACCGGGCTGTGGGTGCGCCTGCGCATCCACGAGACCCCGGACTTCCAGCGCGCCCTGGACCGCAACGAACGCGTGCGCCTGCCGATGCAGACGGTGCTCTCGCAGCACATCGGCGCGACGCTGCTGGGCACGTTCGCGGTGCTGGCGACCTTCGTGCTGTTCTACCTGATGACGGTGTTCGCGCTGGGCTACGGCACCACCACGCTGCACTACAGCCGCGAGCAGTTCCTGCTGCTGCAGATGGTCGGCATCCTGTTCTTCGCCGCCGGCATCCCGTTGTCGGCCTGGTACGGCGACCGTCGCGGCACGCGCCCGGCGATGCTGGTGGCCAGTGTGGCCATCGTCGCGTTCGGGCTGTTCTTCGCGCCGCTGTTCCAGGCCGGGCAGCCCTGGCAGGTGCTGGGCTTCCTGGCGCTGGGATTCTTCTTCATGGGCCTGACCTACGGCCCCTGCGGCACGCTGCTGGCCGAACTGTATCCGGTGCCGGTGCGCTACACCGGCGCCTCGCTGGCGTTCAACCTGGCCGGCATCATCGGCGCGGCGCCGGCGCCGTACGTGGCGGTGTGGCTGGCCACGCACTACGGCCTGCCGTGGGTGGGCTACTACCTCAGCGCGGCGGCGCTGCTGACCTTGCTGGCCCTGCTGGCGATCAGGCGGCCGCGTCGCTGAGCGCCGGCTCCGCCGGCGGCGCGTGTTCGACCCGGTTGCGGCCGCCGGCCTTGGCCAGGTACAGGTACTTGTCGGCCTCGGTCAGCAGCGGATGCAGGGTCTGCCGCTGCGGACCGCTGCTGCTGACGCCGATGCTGATGGTGAGACGCAGCGTCTGCGTGCCCAGCGGAATCGCGAGGTCGGCGATGCGCGCGCGCAGGGTTTCGAAGTAATCGGCGGCCGCGGCGGGGGCCAGGCCCGGCACCAACATGCAGAATTCCTCGCCGCCGAAGCGCGCCACCATGTCCTGCGGGCGCGCGTGCGCGGCCAGGGTCGCCGCCACCGCGCGCAGCGCTTCGTCGCCGGCCTCGTGGCCGAAGGTGTCGTTGATGTGCTTGAAGTGGTCGATGTCGAGCATCGCCACGCAGACCGGCTCCTGCCGCGCCAGCCACTTCGCCAGCACGCGCTGGCTCTGTTCGAGGAAGTGCCGGCGGTTGGGCAGGCTGGTGAGGAAGTCGCGTGTCGCCAGGTCCTGCAGGGTGCCGATCAGCTCCAGCTGATCCACGTTCTGCGAGACCCGGCAGAAGAACTCCTCGCGCGAGAAGGGCTTGCGCAGGAAGTCGTTGGCGCCGTTCTTGAGGAAGCGCGGTACCAGCGACGGGTCGTTATTGCCGGACAGGCCGATCACCGCCAGCATGTCGCGCGCGCGCAATGCGCGCAGCCGGCGGGTGAATTCCACGCCTTCCATGCCCGGCATTTCCTGGTCCACCACTGCCAGGCGGATGGACGGATTGGCCTCGATCGCGCGCAGCCCGGCGGCACCGTCGGCGGCCTCGACCACGCGGTAGCCGTACATCGACAGCAGGGAGGCGGCGTAGGCGCGCGCCGACGGCGAGTCGTCCACCACCAGCGCGGTGATGGACCGGTTGCGCGCCAGTCGCTGCACCAGCCAGGCCAAGTAGTCGATGCTGTCCGGCGCGTTCTTCAGGACGAAGTCGATGATCTGCTGGGTCAGGATGCGCTTGCGCAGGCTCTCGTCGTAGACCCCGCTGACCACCACGGTGGGCAGCCCGCGCGCGACGAAGAAGTCCACGACGGTGTCGCGGTCGCCATCGGCCAGCACCAGCCCGGTCAGCGCCAGGAACCAGGGGCCGCCGTCATCCAGGGCGGCGGCGGCCTCGGCCAGGGTGGAGACCACCACGACCGGCAGTTCGACCCGTTGCTCGATCGCCGCGCGCAGCAGGTCGGTGAAGGTGCGCGAGTTTTCCACCAGCAGGATGCGCTGCTGTGCGGGGCTGCCGTCGGGGGCGATCGGGGCGATCGACAACGGGTGCGACATGCATGCCTCGCGGGCGGCAATCCAGGAATGGAACCCGGTTAGCGGCCGTGCGCGCGCAAACTTGAGGGCGGCGTGGGTGCGTCGCTGGCTACCAGAGCGCGTCGCGCAGCTTGTACCAGGACATCGCCGCCACCAGCAGCGGCGTGCGCAGCAGGCGGCCGCCGGGAAAGGGCGCGTGTGGGATCCGTGCGAACACGTCCAGCCGCTGCGCTTGCCCGGCGATCGCCGCGGCGATGACCGCGCCGGCCAGGCCGGTGGCGGCCACGCCATGACCGGAGAAGCCCTGCGCGAAGTACACGTTCGGGGTCAGCCGGCCCCAATGCGGGGCGCGGTTGCGGGTGATGTCGACGTAGCCGCCCCACACCGAGTCCATCTCGACCTGGCGCAGTTGCGGGAACACCCGGCGCATGCGCCGGGTCAGCACCCCGCGCAGGCCGGGCGGCGGCAGCGACGAATAGCTGGCGCGGCCGCCGAACAGCAGCCGGTGGTCGCGGCTGAGGCGGAAGTAGTCCAGCGCCCAGTTGACGTCGGCCACCGCCATGTCGTTGCCGATCAGTTCGCGGGCCAGCGCCTCGCCCAGCGGCGCGCTTGCGCCGATGTAGGTGCCGACCGGCATGATCCGCGATTCCAGCTCCGGGGCGATGCCGCGCAGCCAGGCATTGCCGGCGAGGATGGCGAACTCGCCCTCGACCTCGCCGTGCGCGCTGCGCAGGATCGGTCGCGCGCCGCGCACCAGTTGCGTGACCGGCGTCTGCTCGTAAATGCGCACCCCGGCCGCCAGCGCCGCCCGCGCCAGGCCGCGCGCGTAGTCCAGCGGATGCAGGTGGCCGCTGGCCGCGTCATACATCGCCCCCAGGTAGCGTGGGCTGCGCAACTGCGACTGCAACTGCGCGCGGTCCCACCATTGCAGCGAATAGTCGTAGCGCTGCGCCATCTCGATGATGCCGGCGCGCAAGGCGCGTTCCTGGCGCGGCTTGATCGCCACGTGCGCATGGCCGTCGCGCCAGTCGCAGGCGATGCCATGGCGGGCGATGCGGGTACGCAGCAACTGCATGCCGTCGCGGGAGAAGTCGAACAGCAGCCGCGCATCGTCCTGGCCGAGCAGGGCTTCCAGGGTGTGCTGCTCGCAGCCGTAGCCGACGATGGCCTGGCCGCCGTTGCGCCCGGACGCACCCCAGCCGACCCGCTGCGCCTCCAGCACCACCACCCGATACCCGGCCTCGGCCAGGGCCAGCGCCGCACTCAGCCCGGTATAGCCGGCACCGAGGATGCACACGTCGGCGCGCACCTGGCCTCGTAATGGTTCCTGTTTCGGGAATGGTGCGGCGCTGTCGAGGTACCAGGACGCGCCGGGAATGGGGACTCGGGAATGGGGAACGGGAGAAGCGCCGGTCATGGCGGCGAACTGCAGTGATGGCCCAGGCGCACCATGTCCTGGGCTCCAGACGCTTTCGCGCTCGCTGCTTTCGATTCCCGATTCACCATTCCCGATTCCCAGCCTTCAAACCGTGCGCAAATAC
This sequence comes from Xanthomonas sp. LMG 12462, assembly GCF_009192885.1. NCBI lineage: Bacteria > Pseudomonadati > Pseudomonadota > Gammaproteobacteria > Lysobacterales > Lysobacteraceae > Xanthomonas > Xanthomonas sp. LMG 12462. Next base: position 11,534 of record NZ_NMPP01000095.1, read on the forward strand.
CAGCGATAGTCCACATCGCTGACCTGCGCCTGGAAGTCCAGCAGCTCGCGGCGTTTCTGCTGGCCATAGATATGCCGGAAACGTGTGCCGAACGCGGTGGCGGCGAAGTCGCTGTCCAGGAAGCGGGCGATCGCGCTGCGCCAGTCCGGTTCGCGTGCGGCGTGTTGCGCGTAGGCGTTGCCCTGGGTCGGCGGGCCGGGGTCTAGGCCCTGCGCCAGGCCGTGTTCGATGCCGGCCAGCACCGCCGCGACGACCAGGTAGGGGTTGGCGTCGGCGCCGGCGATGCGGTGCTCGATGCGGGTGTTGGCCGGGTCGCTGTGCGGCACCCGCATCGCCACGGTGCGGTTGTTGAAGCCCCAGCTGTCGTTGAGCGGGACGAAGGCATTGGCGACGAAGCGCCGGTAGCTGTTGGCGTGCGGGGCGAACAGCAGCAGGCAGTCCTCGGCGCTGTGCTGCAATCCGCCGATGGCATGGCGCAGCGGCGCGGCCGGCGCCTGCGGGGTGCAAGCGAACACGTTGTGGCCGCCATCGTCGAGCAGGCTCACGTGCACGTGCAGACCGCTGCCGGATTGCGCGGCGAAAGGCTTGGCCATGAAGCTGGCGAGCAGGCCCTGCTGCTGCGCGATCGCCTTGATCGCACGCTTGAGCAGCACCGCATCGTCGCAGGCGGCCAGCGCATCGGCGCGGTGCTTGAGGTTGATCTCGAACTGGCCCGGCGCGTATTCGGCGACCGCGGTGTCGGCCGGGATGCCCTGCGCGCGGCAGGCCTGCGCGACCGCATCGGTGAAGCCGCGCTGGTCGTCCAGTTCCTGCATGTAATAGACCTGGGTGCTGTCGTTGCGCAGTCCGCTGTGGGCGTGCAGCGGCGGCTGCGGGCGGCCGTGCGCGTCGGCGTGCGGATCGAACAGGTAGAACTCCAGCTCCACCGCGATCACCGGGGTCAGCCCGCGTGCCTGCAGGCGCGCCAGCACCTGCGCCAGCACCTGGCGCGGGGCGAAGTCGAGCGCGCCGCCGGCGCCGTCCTGCATCGCCAGCAGCAGTTGCGCCGACGGCACCGGCGCCCACGGCACCGGCCGCAGACTGCCCGGCACCGGGAAACACAGCCGGTCCTCGTCGCCGATGTCGTAGCCCAGCCCGGTTTCCTCGACGGTATTGCCGGTGATGTCGGTGGCGATCAGCGACATCGGCAGGCACACCCCGTCGCGGTAGACCTTGTCCAACGCGTCGCGGGCGATGCGCTTGCCGCGCAGCAGGCCGTTGCAGTCCGGCAGCAGCAGGTCGACCTGCTCGCAGCCGGCGATACGCTGCAGGGTCTGGGCATCGTCCGGGGGCAGCAGCGGAGCGTCGTGCATGCGGGTCATCGCGGCGGACGGCGGGAGTGCTTCGAGCTTAGCAGAGCGCCATGGCGTCAAGAATACTCAACAGCGGCAGGAGGCGGCGTGCCGACGCTCGCTCGCGCGGCACGCTGGCCGTGTTGCGCTTTTGCGGCATGACGAAGGAGATTTTGCGGCATCGTGCACGCCGGTCAGCGCCTCTGCAGGTGCGTTGTGCGCCGTGTCCCAGTGCGTGTCGTGTTGTAAAAATAAAACGCTCGCGGTAACTTGCGAGGACGCCACACGAGTTCTTCGCATGGCCGTATCGCCCCTGGTCGGCGTGCCGACCGACCGCAAGCTCATCGGCCAGCATCCGTTCCTGGCCGCGGGCGAAAAGTATCTGCGTGCCGCCGTCGATGGGGCCGGGGTGACCCCGGTGCTGCTGCCGTCGCTGCAGCCGCCGGTCGACGCCCGCGCCTGGCTGACGCGGCTCGACGGCCTGCTGCTGACCGGCGCGGTCAGCAATATCGAGCCGCACCATTACAGCGACGAGCCGAGTTGGCTCGGCAACCTGCATGACCCGGCGCGCGACGCCAACACGCTGGACCTGATTCCGCAGGCGATCTCGCTGGGCCTGCCGATCCTGGCGATCTGCCGCGGCTTCCAGGAAGTCAACGTCGCCCTCGGCGGCACCCTGTATCAGAAGGTGCATGCGCAGCCGGGGCTGTCCGATCATCGCGAGGATCCGCAGGCGCCGCTGGAGGCGCAGTACGCGCCGGCGCACGAGGTGGCGCTGAGCGAAGGCGGCTGGCTGGAGGAGATCGCCGGCCGCGGGCGGGTGCGGGTCAACTCGCTGCACGGCCAGGGCGTGGCCCGGCTCGGCGGCGACCTGATCGTCGAGGCGCTGGCGCCGGACGGGCTGATCGAGGCCTTCCGCGGCATCGGCCCCGGTTTCCTGCTCGGTGTGCAATGGCATCCGGAGTGGCGGGTCCTCGACGATCCGTTCTATCTCGGCATCTTCCAATCCTTCGGCGACGCCTGTCGCCACTATGCGGCCAGCCGCAGGCGCTGATTCCCATGGCCAGTCGACCCCGATCGCGCAAGCACACCCCGGAACAGCAGGAAAGCTCGCTGCGGCGCTGGCTCAAGGAGCGCCACATCACCGAGGTCGAGTGCCTGGTGCCGGACATCACCGGCAACGCGCGCGGCAAGATCATTCCCGCCGCCAAGTTCTCGCACGACTACGGCACGCGCCTGCCCGAGGGCATCTTCGCCACCACGGTCACCGGCGACTACCCGGACGACTACTACGACCTGACTTCGCCGTCGGATTCGGACATGCAGCTGCGCCCGGACCCGGACACGGTGCGCATGGTGCCGTGGGCCGCCGACCCCACCGCGCAGGTGATCCACGATTGCTATACCAAGGAAGGCCAGCCGCACGAACTGGCGCCGCGCAACGTGCTGCGCGGGGTGCTGGAGGCGTATGCGGCGATCGGCTGCAAGCCGGTGGTGGCGCCGGAGCTGGAGTTCTTCCTGGTGCAGAAGAACACCGACCCGGACTTTCCGTTGCTGCCGCCGGCCGGCCGCTCGGGCCGGCCGGAGACGGCACGGCAGTCGTACTCGATCGACGCGGTCAACGAGTTCGATCCGATCCTGGACCTGATGTACGACTATTGCGACGCGATGGAGCTGGACGTGGACACGCTGATCCACGAATCCGGCGCGGCGCAGCTGGAGGTCAACTTCACCCACGACGACGCGCTGTCGCGCGCCGACCAGGTGTTCCTGTTCAAGCGCACCATGCGCGAGGCGGCGCTGCGCCACGGTGTCTACGCCACCTTCCTGGCCAAGCCGATGGAGAACGAGCCGGGCAGTGCGATGCACATCCACCAGAGCCTGGTGGACAAGCACGGCAAGAACGTCTTCAGCGGCCGCCGCGCCGGCGAGTACAGCCGTACCTTCGCCCATTACCTGGCGGGCCTGCAGAAGTACGTGCCGATGGCGATGGCGTTCTTCGCGCCCAACGTCAATTCGTACCGCCGGCTGATGTTCGGCGAGGTGTCGCCGAGCAATGTGCTGTGGGGCTTCGACAACCGCACCTGCGGCCTGCGTGTGCCGATCGACACGATCGAGAACATGCGCGTGGAGAGTCGTTTCGCCGGTTCCGACGCCAATCCCTACCTGGCGATGGCGGCGACGCTGGCCTGCGGCTTGCTCGGAATCCGCGAGAAGCTTGAGCCGACCGAGCCGACCACGGGTAGCGGCAAGGAGATGGGCTATCAGTTGCCGCGCTCGCTGGGCGAGGCGTTGGACGAGTTGGAGCGTTGTGCGCCGTTGCAGGAGTTGCTGGGGCCGCGTTTCGTGCGGGCGTACATTTCGGTCAAGCGCAAGGAGTACGAGACGTTCTTCCGGGTGATCAGCTCGTGGGAGCGGGAGTTTTTGTTGTTGAACGTGTAGTGGGCGATTCGCGTCAGCCAGCCAGAACATCACCGTCGCCGTTGCCGTTGCCGTTGCCGTTGCTGTCGCTTTTGCTTTTGCTTTTGCTCCTGACGTTGCTCTTGCTCCGGATGTTGATGTTGCTTTTGCCTTACCGGGTTCCCTTCCGAAGCGGCGGCCATCGCGGGGAAAAACCCGAAGGGCGGCGTACATGGATGTACGCCGTCCGCGGCAGGGGCAGGATGCCCCTTCCGCGGATCCCCGTGATGGACGCGGACCCGGAGCGCGCAGCGCGGAGGGCGCGAAGGCAGGGCGCGCTTTCTTTTGGTTACTTTTCTTTGCGCGAGCAAAGAAAAGTAACTCGCCCGAAAGGGCGAAAGCCTTTAAAGCTTTTGCTGTTGCTTCAAGCTTGAGTGTCAGACGAGAAGAACTGTAGGAGCGGCGTCAG
>NZ_NMPP01000096.1:0-14661 GCF_009192885.1 Xanthomonas sp. LMG 12462
GGGGCGGGCGTTCCGGGACGGCGCCGGTGCGGGAACCGGCGGACACAGGATGCTGGCCCGCGCCGCGGGCGCGTTAGCGCGATCCAACGGAATTCTTGTACGATCCTGCAAGCCGCGTCGCGCCGTGGTCCGTGCCGGCGCAGCATCGTGCAAGCTTGCCTTCCTCCTCCGCACGCTACGGCGCCCTTGCCGATGACCGCGCTCGCCCACCGTTACCAGGAAATGGCCGCCCTGGTTGCCCGATTGGCCGTCCCCGATGGCGACCACGACACCGCCATCGACGGCTTCTTCTGTTCCTACCGCTCCGCGCCGTCGCCGAAGACGCATACCGCGCAATGGCCGGTCTTCGCGCTGGTGCTGCAGGGCGAGAAATGCCTGACCCTGGGCAACGAGGAGTACCACTACGGCGTGGGCACCTTTCTGCTGGTGACGCTGGATCTGCCGGTGGTCTCGCGCATCACACAGGCCAGCCCGGAACAGCCGCTGCTGGGCGTGGGCATGTCGATCCGGCCGGACCGGCTGCGCGAACTGCTCGAGCGCATTCCGTTGCCGCCGCAGGTGGGCGTCGAGCGCCCGCGCGGGGTCTCGGTCAACACCGCCTGCCCGGACCTGCTGGACGCGACGCTGCGCATGCTGCGGTTGCTGGAACGCCCGGCCGACATCGCGGCGATGGCGCCGCTGATCGAGCAGGAGATCCTGTATCGCCTGCTGGTCGGACCATGCGGGCCGAACCTGCTGCGCATCGCCCAGGAGGACAGCCCCAGCAACCGCATCGCCAAGGCCATCGCCTGGTTGCGCCAGCACTACGCCGAGCCGCTGCGGATCGAGGATCTGGCGCGCCAGGTCAACATGAGCGTGTCCTCGCTGCATCATCATTTCAGCGCGGTCGCGGCGATGACGCCGTTGCAGTACCAGAAGCAGTTGCGCCTGCGCGAGGCGCGGCGGCTGATGGTGGTCGAACGCATGGACGTGGGCGCGGCCGGCTACCGCGTCGGCTACCAGAGCCCGTCGCAGTTCAGTCGCGAATACAGCCGGCTGTACGGGCGGTCGCCGCGCAGCGATCTGGCCGAGCAGCTGGGCCTGGCCGGCTGAGGGGTACCGGCACTGCGCGCGCCGCTTTGTGCATCTGACGTGCTGCTTGATCGACCAAGGGCCTCTCTCATCACTCCGAGGCACGTCCCGTAGGGGCGGCGTCAGCCGCTACGCGCGTTACCGGGAAAGCTCCGTCGCGATTGAAGTCGCTGCCACAGGGGCTTGCGGCGAGCCCCCCGGGTGCACTGTGGGAGGGACTTCAGTCCCGACGCATTGCGCCATCGGAACGCACACCACATCGCGCGTCGCGGCTGCATGACACTTGACTCCTACAGAGCAAGCCGCATCCGGCTTGCGTGTCGCCGGATCGAGCGATTCGAGCTGCAGCAGGCAGCGCGTTGGTGCGCTTCGGCGCCCGTGCAGGACCGGTGCGGTCCTGCACGGGCGGCACGCACTACTGCAATTGCTTGAGCCTCGCGACGATCTCCTGCGCGTGGCGCTCGATCAGGCCTTCGGAGGTGCCCCAGGCGGTGCTGTTGGTCGATTCCACGTCGAACTGCGCGGCGGTCTTGCCGTTGGCATCGGCGACGGTGACGCGGCTCTTGATCTTGTCGCGCCCGGCCATGATGCCGGCCCAGAAGCGCGCACCGTTGCTGCGCATGTAGTAGTGGTCGATGACGATGGTCATCTTGCGTGCATTGGCCTGGCCCTGCGTGCCGTGCAGGTGCGCCGCGTCCAGTTGCGCGTCGAGCTGGCGGCGGAACATGGCCAGGCTCTCGGCGTCGGTGTCGTCGTTGCCGGTGAGCTGGTACCAGTAGGTTTCGGCGGTGGTCGCCTTGTAGCTCTGGTGCACCACGCTGTTGGTCGCGCAGCCGGCGGCCAGCAACATCACGCTCACCAGCGCGAGCGTTTTCCATTGCAGTCTCATGCTCTCTCCTTGTTGAATCCCCATGCCGGGGCGAACGCCGCCGGCCGCGGCAGCATAGCGGCTGCGCGCGGGCAGGCGGGAGGCCTAGCGCGTTGTCTCCGGATCGCCGAGCCACGCGGCCACGATCCGTGCATAGGCGCCGCTGGCCTTGCTCAGGTGCAGCCACTGGTCGACGTAGGCCTTCCAGGCCATGTCGTCGCGCGGCAGCAGGAACGCTTTCTCGCTGTACTGCAGCGGCTGCTCCGGCGCCACCGCACACAGGCCGGGCACCTGGCGCTGCTGGAAGCGCGCTTCGGAGGCGTCGGTGATCATGACGTCGGCGCGGCCCTCGCGCAGGTCGCGGAAGATGGTGGGGTTGTCGTCGGACAGGCGCAACTGCGCATGCGGCAGTTCGCGGCGGGCGAACGCCTCGTTGGTGCCGCCGCGCGGTTCGATCACCCGCACTTCGGGCCGGTCGATCTGGGCGATGGTGCGGTAGCGCGTGCGGTCGGCGCAGCGCACCAGCGGGATCTTGCCGTCGACCTCCAGCACGGCACTGAACCAGGCTTGGCGCTGCCGCGGCAGCGATACCGAGATGCCGCCGACGGCGATGTCGCAGCGGTCGGCGCGCAGGTCCGGCAGCAGGGTCGGCCAGCGCGTGGGCACCCATTGCAGCTTGACCTCCAGGCTGTCGGCCAGCGATTGCGCCAGGGCGATGTCGATGCCGTCGTAGGTGCCGTCGCGGTGCAGGCGGCTGTAGGGCGCGTAGTCGCCGGTGGTGCACACGCGCAGCACGCCGCGTTGCAGGACGCTGTCCAGGTGCGAGGGGGCGGCGTGTGCGGGCAGCGCCAGCGCGGCGCCGAGCAGGCCGGCGGCCAGGCGTCGGATCATGCGGTTCTCCTGCGGCAGGGTGGGCGTCGGTGCCCGTTGGCTGTACGCCGGCTGTCGCGCCGGCGGTGCGCGTCACCTTAGCCGTTTTGCGCATGCACCGACGCAATCCCTGACGCGACAAGGCCTTGCGTGCACCGGGCGGGCGCCGGTGACGCCATGTTGCCTCTTGCCGCGCGCGGCGGCACGCGCCGGCAACGGAACTCGCGGCACGCTGTACCGGTCCGTCCCCCACATTCTTCCTCGCCGCCTGCCCATGGATCCTCGACCGTCGTGACCCCCCTTCCTGCGCAAGACCGATGGCTGCAGCTGTGGGCGGCACTGGCGACGGCGATGATCCTGGCCTTGCTGGGACGCCTGCTGTGGGGCACGCCGTCGGCGCCGCCGCGTGCCGTGGCCGAGGATGCGCTGCGCCTGGTGTTCCTGCCGCGGCAGACCGCGCAGCGCGTTCCGGACCCGCCGCGGGCGTCCACGCGCGCGCCGGCCGTGGACGCCCGCATGCCGGCCGGGACACGGCCGCCGCGCGGCGCCGCCGCGCCGCCGTCTTCGCCCTCGCAGACGCCGAGCGCGCCCGCCGCGGCCGCGACCGGCATGGCGGCGACGCTCTATACCGGCGATGGCCATCCGCGCCTGCCGGACGGGGTGGCGGTGGACCCGTTCGCGCAGGCGCAGGGCACGCCGCCGGGGACGCTCAATCCGCGCGATGTGGCCAAGTCCAGGCGCCTGCTCGAACGGCCCAACCCGATCGACTACCGGTCGACCCGTTTCGACAAGGACTGGGCCAGCGACGGCACCCTCGGCGACGTCGCCGTGCAGGGCATCGACCGGGCGATCAAGCAGCTGCTGCCCAAGAACACCCATCAGTCGGCGGTGGCGCGGCCGCCGCCGGACGTGCGGTTCAATCCGGCGCTGCACGAGCGCGCCAGCGACCTCGGCAGCGAGGCCACCGGCGATGCCTACAAGGCCGCGCCGATCGCCTTCGAAAAGGCGCCCGGGTTGGATGGCGAAGCCAGTCGGCGGATTCGCCAGGCCCTGGCCGACCTGCAGCAACGTCGCGGCGCCTGCCCGGCGGCGCAGCGCGCGCGCCTGCTGGCGCCGGTGCAGCAGCACCTGGACGCGCTGCTGCAGGTGGAAACCGCCATGGCCAAGGGCGCCGACCCGATCCGCGCGCAGCAACTGCTGCCGCGCGAGGCCGACAGCGCCTACGATCTGGCGCGGCGCGCGCTGTGGTACGCCGATCAGAAGCTCGCGGCGTGTGCGCCGTAGGCGGGCGTGCAGGTCGGAGGACGCATGCAATGGTCGTCGCTGCTTGAATCGCGAAGAGCGGAGGCCGCGAGCGATTCGACCTTGGCAGCAGTCGGGACTGAAGTCCCTCCCACGGTGCGCCCAGGCCGTGTGCTGCACGTTCTTGTAGGAACGGCTTCAGGCGCGACGAGCGAAGGCGGTGCGCTATCCGGCCGCTGAAGCAATCGGCACCAACGATGTTCCAGCCAGCGTGCCGCATGCCCTTGTGGGAGGGACTTCAGTCCCGACGCGTGGAGTCTGGTGCCATCGTGGTGTGCAGGAGCCTGGTCGCGGCTGGAGCCGCTCCTACCCAGACCCGTGTCGGAAACAGCGCCGAGCGACAGGCCGTCACCTGCGTCCACGCGCGCTGCGCGATGATGCGCGCCCATCCCATCCGAGCGTGTGTCGCCGATGCCGCTTGCCCGTGCCGTGCTGTGCCTGCTGCTGTGCTGTGGCGTTGTCGCCGACGCGGCAGCGCGCACGGTGTACCGCTGCGTGCGCGACGGCACGGTCAGCCTGGCTACCGCGCCGGAACCGGGTTCGCGCTGCACCCCCAGGGAACTGGACGATGCGGCGATCGCCACGCCCAATCTGTGGGGCAACCTCGGCGTGTTCAGCGGCACCCTGTACGAGCGCGAGCAGGACGGGCAACTGGTCTACTCCACGCGCAATCTGCCGGGCTCGCGGCCGTATCTGCGCTTTACCGCGGTCACGCCGCCAGGCGAGAGTGCACACCCCGGACTGGGCAAGCTCGGAGCGCCGCAACTGCAGGCGCATGCCAAACAGTTCCGCGCCGCGGCGCGCGCCACCGGGGTCGACGAGCCGTGGCTGCGCGCGATCGCGCATGCCGAGAGCGGCTTCGATGCCGCCGCGGTCTCGCCCAAGGGCGCGCAGGGGGTGATGCAACTGTTGCCCGAGGTCGCCAGGCAGTACGGCGTGCGCGATCCGTTCGCGGCCGACCAGTCCATCGACGGCGGCGCCCGCTACATGCGCGCGTTGCTGCGCCGCTACGCCGGCGATCGGGTGCTGGCCGCGGCGGCCTACAACGCCGGCATCGGCGCGGTGGCGCGCTACGGCGGCGTGCCGCCGTACGCGGAGACCCGCGCGTACATCGACAAGGTGATGGCGCTGTACCAGCGCTACCGCATCGCGATGGGGATGGCCGTGGAGACGCCCGCGCAATAGCGGCGGCGCCCACCGCCCGCGGCGGCTCAGAGCGCGACGGCCTCCGCCTCGGCTTCGGCCGTTGCTTGCGCGTGCGGCGCTGTCGGCGCCGCGGCCGGCGCCGCGTACAGATCCAGCAGCAACAGGGTCACGCCATTGGTCCAGCCGAAGCCGTCCTGCAGCGCGTACTCGCCGCCGCCGCCGCCCTTGGCCTGCGCGTCCACGCCGTACTTCTCCACCAGCTTGTGCTGCTGCGCGAACAGCGCCTGCACCCGCGCCAGGAAACGGCTGCCGATGCGCTGCGCCAGCGTGTCCTGGCCGTAGCGGCGCAGGCCGTCCACGGCGATCCATTGCAGCGGCGCCCAGCCGTTGGGTTCGTCCCACTGCTGGCCGGTGTGCAGGCGCGTGGTCGCCACGCCGCCGGGGCGCAGCAACTGCGCCTGCACGGTGTCGGCAGTGCGCTTGGCCCGCGCCGGCGAGGCAACGCCGACGAACAGCGGGTACAGCGCCGCGGCGGTGACCTGTTCGCGCAGCCGGCGCTGCTGCCAGTCGTAGTCGGCGTAGTAGCCGGCATCGCTCCACAGGTGCTTGTCGATCGCGGTCTTGCGCGCGCTGGCCAGGGCGGCATAGTCGGTGTCGCAGCCGGGCGCGCCTGGGTTTTTGGCGCAGGCAAGGGCCAGGGTGGTCTCCAGGTGGTAGAGCAGGCTGTTGAGGTCGATCGGGACGATCGCGGTGGTGCGGATGCTGGCCAGGGTCTTGCGGTCGCCGAGCCAGCGGCTGGAATAGTCCCAGCCGCTCTCGGCGCCGGCGCGCAGGTCGCGGTAGACCTCGGCGGCGGGGCGGTCCTTGGCCTCGGCGGCGGTGCGCACGTCGTGCAGCCAGGCTTCCGGGCGCGGCGTGTCGCGGGCGTCCCAGTAGCGGTTGAGCAGGCTGCCGTCGGCCAGGCGCACCACGTGCGCATGCGCGCTGCCCGGGGCCAGGGTCTGCGCGCCTTCCATCCAGTACGCGTATTCCTTCTGCAACTGCGGCAGGTAGCGCGCGTAGGCGGCATCGCCTTCCACCTTGGCCTGCAACTGCACCATGTGCGAGAAGAACGGCGGCTGCGAGCGGCTCAGGTAGTAGGTGCGGTTGCCGTTGGGGATGTGCCCGTAGGTGTCGATCAGGTAGGCGAAGTTGTCCAGCATCTGCCGGCTGCGTTCGTGCTCGCCGCTCTCCACCAGGCCGAGCATGGTGAAGTAGGAATCCCAGTAGTAGACCTCGCGGAAGCGCCCGCCCGGCACCACGTAGGGGTGCGGCAGCGACAGCAGGCTGCTGTAGGGCGGCACGTCGACCTGGCGGCGCACCAGCAGCGGCCACAGCGCGTCGATGTGCTCGCGCAGGCCGGTGTCCTGACGGATCGCCTCGGTCTGCACCGGGCCGGATTCCTCGAAGTTGGCGGCGACGAAACGGCGCAGGTCGAAACCGGGCTGCTGGCGCTGCGCCAGATAGTCGGCGTTGATCAGCGCCGGGTCGCGCAGCGGCAGCGCGTCGACGAAGTGCTTCTGGTCGTCGAACAGTTCCTGCTGCTGCACCGCCTGGAACAGTTCCGGGTAGGCCAGGTCGGGCGTCTGCGGCGGCGGTGCCGGGGCGGTCAGCGTGGTCGCCGGCGCGGCCTCCGCCATGGCGGTATCGGCGGTGCCGAGCAACAGGCCGAGCGACAGGCTCAGCAGCGGGGTGCAGCAGGGAGGAGCGGCATGGCTCATGTCGGGTCCAGAGCAGGATGCGTGCGGCATGGTAAACGACCGAAGCGGAGACGGGGGCGCCCGGCCGGATCCGGTGCGTGGCCCACCCGATCCTGCCCTGGCGGCCGCGCGCCGCCCGGCTCGTACCGGTGAGGGACCGCAACGCCTGGGGCATGCAAGAACGGGGCCGCTAGGGCGGCGTGGCTGCTCGTCGCCGGGTCAGCCGGAGCACGTCATCTGCAGAATGGTTGGCGCCGCTCGCCCAGAGCGGGGCGGCTGGGCGTTCAGCGCGCCGCCAAGGCCGGTGCGCGTAGGTGCTTGCCCGCTGTGGATCAGGGAGCTGGGGCGTCAGCGCGCCACGTGCGCCGGCGGTCGCCGGTCGGCGATCCGCCCGCAGGTCAGGCTGACTGCTGCGGCCGCTGGCGGTCCTTCTCCGCGCTGAGCGCGGCCTCGGCGCGCAGGAACACCTGCCCGATCGGCTCGTCCGCCCGTGTGGCCTGGGCGTCGCCGACCAGCACGGTCAGCCCGAGCGCCTGCTGCCGCGCGGCGATCTCGCGCAGGCCGCGCAGCTTCTGCTCGGCGTCGGCGCCGTGCAGCATGACGATGAATTCCGCGCTGTCGGTCGCCCGGTCCACACTGTCGGCGGCGCCGTCGTCCTGCACGTAGCTGGCCAGGGTGCGGTCGAGTTGCTGCAGGCTGCTGCCCAGCAGGCGTTCGCTCTGCCGCTCGGCCAGCGCGGCCAGTTCCTGCACTTCCAGGATCACCACCCGGTAGCGGCGGCCGGTGCCGGAGTCCGTGTTGTCGCCAACCGGGTGCGCTTGCAGGAGCGCCTCGCGTTGACGCTGCAGCGCATCCCGGCGCGCGTCGAGCAGGCGCATGGCCGTGCGCGCCAGCGCGCGCAGGCCGTCGCGCTGGGCGTCCTTGAGTTCGCGCGGCGTGGTGTCCAGCACGCACACGGTGCCCAAGGCGATGCCCTCGTCGGTGACCAGCGGCATGCCGGCGTAGAAGCGCGCGCCGGTGTCGCCGCGCACCATCTGCAGGTCGGCGAAGCGCGGGTCGTCGGCGAGGTCGGGCACTTCCAGCATGTGCTCGGGCTCACGGATGGCGTGGTCGCATACCGCCTGGCTGCGCTCGGTCTGCGGCAGCTCCAGGCCGATCCGTGCCTTGAACCATTGGCGGTCGCGGTCCAGCAGCGACAGCAGCGCGATCGGCGTGTCGCACAGCGCGGCGGCGATCTGCACGATGTCCTGGTATGCGGCCTCGGGCAGGCTGTCGACGATGCGGTAGCTGTCGAGGACACGCTGGCGCTGGGCTTCATCGGTCATGGGGCGGCGTCGGGTCTGGCGCGGATCGCGAGGCGCAGCACCATACCGCAGGGCGTGGCGAGGTCGCGTGGACAAGCGCGCAAGCGTGACGCGGCGCACGCCAAGCGTCGATGGCCACGCGTTGGCGATCAGTCGGCGGCGCCGACGCCGAGCGCGCGCAGCTGCGCCTGCAGCGTGGCGGCGTTGTCGAGGGCGTGGCCGAGCGCGGTGTTGTCGAAGATCACCCAGGCGTCGTGCGGGTGCGGCGTGGTGGCGAGGACGCGCTCGGCCAGGTTGCGCAGCGTGGCGTCGGCGTAGTCGCTGTAGTAGACGCGCGGCGCGCCATGCCAGCGCCAGTAGGCCGGCGCCGCCGCGCCTGCCGGCTGCGCGGCGCTTGCGTCGAGGGCCGGGTCGGCGGCCACGCGCGCGATGCGATGGCGCTGCCACAGTGCCTCGGCGCGCGCGCTGAACCAACTGGCATGGCGCGGTTCGCAGGCAATGCCGCCGTGCCAGCGGCGCCGCAGCATCGCGAAGAACGTGCTGGCGATGCGCGCATCGAAGGCCAGGCTTGGCGGCAGTTGCACCAGCAGGCAGCCGAGCCTGTCGCCGAGATGGCCGACCTCGCCGAGGAAGGTCTGCAGCAGTGGCGCCACGCGGGACAGGCGCGCGTCGTGGGTGATGGTGCGTGGCAGTTTGGCCGAAAAGCGGAACTCCGTCGGCACGCTGTCGGCCCAGCGCTGGTAGGTGCTGGCGCGGTGGGCGCGGTAGAACGTGGAGTTGATCTCGACCGCGTTGAAGCGGGTGGCATAGCGCGCCAACTGGCTGGCGCCGTCGCCGACCAGGGCGCGTTGCGTGCTGGCGATCGACCAGCCGGCGCAGCCGACGCGGATGCGGGGAGCGACGACGCAGCGGGGAGAAGCGGTCGGCATCGGCGGTGGCAGGCCAGGACAGGCCTTGCGGATACCAAGCGTTGCGGCCAGGCGCCGTGAAGGACAGGAGCGGCGCGCCGCCTTGGCAACCCATCGGCGACCCACGCATGCGAGGGAAGATCGATGCCTGCAGGCTGCGCCGCAGCGCAACCTGCGCGTTCACTCACTGTCGTCGCATGTCGCATCGCGCGACGGCGATGCGTTGCGATGGCGCCGACGCCCCATGCTGGCGTCGGCGCGTGGCGCGTGGCGCATGGCGGGGCAGCCCCGCCATGCGTGTGCGGCGTTACTGCTTGGCCGCGGCCTTCGCCTTGACCGGCTGGCCGTCGCTGTCCAGCACCTGCACCTCGCCCAGCTTCAGCGCACGCACCGGCGCTTCGATCTGCTTGAGGTCGCCGACGATCACCCAGGTCATCGCCTGCGGCGCCACGATCTCCTTGATCGCCGCTTCCGCCGCCGGCTGGTCGACCGCTTCCAGGCGCGTCTTCAGCGTCTGCACGTAGTCGTCCGGGCGGCCGTACTGGACGATGCCTTCCATCGCGCCGAGCACCGCACCGGTGGTCTCGAAGCTGCCCGGCAGGGCGCGCACGCGCTGTTCCTTGATCTTGGCGATCTCGGCGGCGGTCAGCGGCTTGTCGCCGACCACGGCCTTGGCTTCCTTGAGGATCTCTGCGGCCGATTCGGCGGTCTTGTCGGTCTGCACCGGGGCGAAGAACAGGAACGGGCGCTGGCCGATCGCGTCGATCATGAAGCTGTTGGCGCCGTAGGCCCAGCGCTTGTCCTCGCGCAGGTTCATGTTCAGTCGCGAGGTGAAGGTGCCGCCGAAGGCGCCGTTGGCCACGCCGATCGCCAGGTTGTTCGGCGCCTTGGTCGAGGGCGCGAGCAGGCCGGCCAGGATCAGCGACTGCGGGGCGTCGTCGCGGTTGATCAGGAACACGCGCGGCTTGGGCTGCGCGGCCACCTGCGGCAGGCTCTTGGTCGGGCGCTTGCCGGCCGGGGCCTGCCAGTCGCCGAACGCGGCATCCAGCTGCGGGATGATCTTGGCCAGGGTGGTGTCGCCGGCGACCAGGATGCGCACGTTGTCCGGACGCAGCCAGTTGTTCTGGAACGCGCTCAGGTCGCCCGCGGTGAGGCTCTTGATCGCCGCCTCGGTGCCGGTGCCGGTGAGCGGCACGCCGTACGGATGGCTGGGGCCGTACAGCAGCGGCGGCAGGGTGCGCAGCGCCAGGCCCTGCGGCTGGGTCTTCTCCTGCGCGATCGAGGCCAGCCACTGGCCGCGGATGCGCTCGATGTCGTCGGCCTTGAACGCCGGGTTGCGCACGATGTCGGCGAACAGCTCCAGCGACGGCGCCAGCTGGTCGTTGAGCGCGTTGAGCGAGGCGTCGCAGCTGTCCAGTTCGCAGGACACGCTGGTCATCGCGCCCAGGCGCTGGCGGCGCTGTGCCACGTCCACCGAATCCAGGTTGCGGGTGCTCTCGTTCATCAGCGCCGCGGTGAAGTTGGCGGTGCCGAGCTTGCTGCCGCGGTCGGTCGCGTAACCGGCATCGAACAGCATCTGGATCTGCGTGACCGGGATGGTGTGGCGCTCGGCCAGCACCACCTCGATGCCGTTCTTGAGCTTGCCGCGCTGCAGCTGCGGGAAGCTCAGGCTCGGGAACTGGCTGGTCTCCGGCACGCCGGCCGCGCGGTCCACCTGCGACTTGCCGACGCTGTAGTTGCCCTTGGCCGGCACCTTCGGCGCGGGCTTGCCCGGGGCCGCCGGCAGCGGCTTGACCGCCTTGTCCTCGGCCGCCGGATCGAAGCCTTCCGGCGCCGGCAGCACGGTCAGCAGGTAGTCGCCCTTGCCGAACCAGGTGTCGGCGGCCTTGCGCACGCTGGCGACGGTGGCGTCCTGCGCGCGCTGCAGGTCCTTCTTGTAGGCGCCCGGATCGTTGCGGTAGACCTGGCCCTCGGCCAGCACCGTGGCCTTGCCGCCGAAGCCGCCGACCTTCTCCAGGCCGCGCACGAAGCCGGCGCGGTAGCCGACCTGGGCGCGCTGCAGTTCGTCGGCGGTGGGGCCTTCGGCGAGGAACTTCTGCAGTTCGTCGGCGATGGCGGCCTCGACCTTGGCCGGGTCCACGCCTTCCTTCACGTCGGCGGTGATCTGCAGCTGGCTGGCCAGCGCGAACGACTGCAGGCCGGCGGAGACATCGTCGGCCAGCTTGTCGCGGTAGACCAGGCGCTGGTACAGGCGGCTGGTCTTGCCGCCGCCGAGCACGGTGGTGGCCAGGTCCAGCAGCACCGCGTCGTCGGTGCCCAGTTGCGGCGCCACCCAGGTGCGGTAGATGCGCGGCTGCGCGACGTGGTCGTGCTGCACGCCGCGGGTCTGCTTGGCCAGCGGGGTGATCCACGGCTGCTGGCGCGGCACCGGGCGGCCGGCGGGGATGTCGCCGAAGTACTGCTCGGCCTTGGCCTTGGCCTGCGCCACGGTGATGTCGCCGGCCAGCACCAGGGTGGTGTTGGCGGCACCGTAGTTGTCGTGGAACCACTGCTTGACGTCGTCCAGCGAGGCCGCGTCGAGGTCGGCCATCGAGCCGATGGTGTCGTGCTGGTACGGGTGGTTGGCCGGGAAGATGTTGGCCAGGATGTTTTCGTCGACGCGGCCGTAGGGGCGGTTCTGGCCCTGGCGCTTCTCGTTCTGGACCACGCCGCGCTGGGTGTCCAGTTCCTTCTGGCCGATCGCGCCGAGCAGGTGGCCCATGCGGTCCGATTCCATCCACAGCGCGGTGTCCAGCGCGGTGGTCGGCACGGTCTCGAAGTAGTTGGTGCGGTCGAACCAGGTGGTGCCGTTCATGTCGGTGGCGCCGACCTTCTCGAACGGCTGGAAGTAGGTGCCCTTGTGGTTCTCCGAGCCGGAGAACATCAGGTGTTCGAACAGGTGCGCGAAGCCGGTCTTGCCGGCCGGCTCGTCGCCCGAACCGATGTGGTACCAGATGCTCACCGCCACCACCGGCGCCTTGTGGTCCTCGTGCACCACCACGGTCAGGCCGTTGGGCAGGGTGAAGCGGGTGTAGGCGATCTCCGGCGCGGTCGCCTGGCCCGGCGTGGCCGCGGCCAGGGCCGCCGGCGCGGCGACCAGGGCGGCGCCGGTGCCGAGGGTGAGGATGCTGGAGATCAACAGCGACAAGGGTCGGAGCATGGGCCGGGCCTGAGTGTGGACAGTGCGCCAGCATAGAGGGGCGGCGGCGGCCGCGGGAACGTGACTGATGGCACACCGCGCGGCGCCGCGTGGGCGGCCGGCCTCGCGCACGGCCCGCGCGGGGGAAGGGCCGTGCGGGTGGCGTCAGGGACGCGGCGGCGCGCTCAGCGTGCGGCGCAGAACCCGAACTCGGCGGTGGCGCCGGGGGCCAGGGTCTTGTTCCAGTCGACGCCGCTGGCGCTGAGCGTGGTCCCCGACTGGGTCCAGGTGGCGTTCCACAGGTTGTTGACGGTGCCGCTGATCGACAGGGCGACGCTCCAGTCGCCGCTGCTGCCGCCGGTGTTGGTCACCTGCACGCGGTTGCAGTAGCCGGCGTTCCAGTCGCTGTCGACCAGCACCTTGGTGCTGAAGCTGCTGCCGGACGGCGGCGGCGTGGGCGTTCCGCCGCCGCCGTTGCCACCACCACCGCCTCCACCATTGCCACCGCCGTTACCACCACCGTTGCCACCGCCACCGTTGCCACCACCGCCACCGCCCGTGCTGCTGCCGTCGCTGTCCCACAGCTTCTTCAGCAGGGTCACCTTGTCGGTGCGCACCGTGCTCCAGTCGTCGTTGAGGATGCCGCCGGTGTCGCCGCTGTTCGGATTCCACGACCAGTAGAAGCCGCTGTGGATGCCCTTGCCGATCAGGTAGTCGACCAGTGCGTTCTGCCACTGCACGTCCAGCGGGTTGCCCTGGCCGTACTTGCCGCCGAACTCGCCCAGCAGCAGCGCGTGGCCGGCCTGGGCGAACTGGCCGAAGTGCTGCTCCCAGATCGCCGGCATGTTGGCCGGGAAATTGGACGCGCTGAAGTACGGCTGCATGTAGACGTCCGGTCCGTACACGTGCGGGGCGAGCAGCAGGCGGTTGGCCGGGATGGCCAGCGGGGTGCAGGCCAGCGGTTCCAGGTTCTCGCCCCAGAAGTGGGCGGTGTCGCTGGAGCAGGTGGACGTGTTGGAAATGCCTTCGACCACGATCAGCCAGTTCGGCGCCGCGTTCAGCACCACCGCCGACGCGCGTTCGGCGGCCTTGTTCCAGTCTGTGGCGGCATTGCCGCTGCCCCAGGTGGCGGCGCCGTGCGGCTCGTTCTTCAGATCCAGGCCGATCACCCCCGGCACCGACGCGTAGCGCTTGGCGACGAAGCTCAGATCATTCAGCCATTGCTGCTCGCTGTAGCTGCCGGTGTACCAGAGTTCGGAGATCGCGTTGCAGTCCGGGGTGTGGTGGTCGAGCAGCACATACATGCCGCGGCTGCTGAGTTCGTTGATCACCTTGTCGAGCAACTGCAGCGAGTTCAGGCCCTGCAGGTCCGGATTGCGGCTGTAGTCGATGCTGCCGGGCGAGACCGCCTGCAGCGTCTGCGGGCAGAACGGCAGGCGCACGGCGTTGAAGCCCAGGCCCTGCATCTGCGTGATCATGTCCTTCCAGTTGCGCGCCCACAGGCCGTGCACGGTGTGCTGCGAGGTCTCGAAACCGAACCAGTTGACGCCGCGCAATTGCACGGCGTTGCCGGCGTCGTCCACCACCTTGCCCTGGTCGATGGCATAGCTCCAGGCCGAGCCGCTGGCGACCACGAGCGCCGCGGCCAGCAGGCAGCGGGTAATGCGGGAATGCAGGGATCGGTTCATCGCGATGCTCCGAGGGTGGCCGGTGCGGAGTGCGCCGGCCAAGGGGGCGGATACTTGGCGGCGATGATCGGCAGTGTCCGCCATGGCGGCCGTGACTGCCGTTGCAGAAGACGGGCTTGTCCACGGATTGCGCGCGGGAGCTGTGGTGATGTCCACGGGCGCGCCGTCGCCTGGTGGAAACGCCAACGGCAGCGTCGTGGGACGCTGCCGTTGAGGTTGCGCCCCGCGCGCTGCGCGGGGCGATGGCGCCGTCTTCAGCGGGCGGCGCAGAACCCGAACTCGGCGGTGGCGCCGGGGGCCAGGGTCTTGTTCCAGTCCACGCCGCTGGCGCTGAGGGTGGTGCCCGACTGCTTCCAGGTGGCGTTCCACAGGTTGTTGACGGTGCCGCTGATGGACAGGGTGACCGCCCAGTTGCCGGTGGCGCTGCCGCTGTTGGTCACCTGCACGCGTTCGCAGTAGCCGGCGTTCCAGTCGCTATCGACGATGACCTTGGTGCTGAAGCTGGCGCTGCCCGGGGCCGGAGTCGGCGTGGGGGTCGGGGTCGGCTCCGGGCAGCGCCAGCTTCAGCCTGGCTCTTATACACATCG
>NZ_NMPP01000097.1:0-21486 GCF_009192885.1 Xanthomonas sp. LMG 12462
ACACCACGCCGCCGCTCCTGCCCTGCGCTGCTCCACCCCAAGACAGTTGCCTCCCAGGGCTCCCCCATACCCCTGCCCCCCCCCTCGGGGCCCCTTCCCCGCGGGGGAGAGAGGGGGGCGCGGGGCGCCTGGAGCCCCCCCCCCCCGGGGAGGGGGTTGGGGTGAGGGTACGGGGCGAAGCCATCGCGCATCAGAACGACGCCAGGCTTCGCCCGCGCGCTTGTCCGCCGCTGCGATCGATGTCTTCCCAGGCTTCGCCCGTACCCTCATCCGCCCCTTCGGGGCACCTTCTCCCGGCGGGAGAAGGGGAGCGCGTGGCGCCTGGAGCCCCTCTCCCCCCGGGAGAGGGGTTGGGGTGAGGGTACGGGGCGAAGCCTTCGCGCATCAGGACAGCACCAGACTTCGCCCGCACCCTCATCCGCCCCTTCGGGGCACCTTCTCCCGGCGGGAGAAGGGAGCGCGCTGCGCCTGAAGCCCCTCTCCCCCCGGGAGAGGGGTTGGGGTGAGGGTGCGGGGCGAAGCCTTCGCGCATCAGAACGACACCAGGCTTCGCCCGTACCCTTGTCGCCGCTGCGATCGGTGTTTTCCCAGGCTTCGCCCTTACCCTCATCCGCCCCTTCGGGGCACCTTCTCCCGGCGGGAGAAGGGGAGCGCGTGGCGCCTGGAGCCCCTCTCCCCCCGGGAGAGGGGTTGGGGTGAGGGTACGTGGCGAAGCCTTCGCGCATCAGAGCGCGCTGCGATGGAATGTTGTTGCTGCTGCGCTCTGCGAAGGCCGCTCCGGCTTAACCGCCGCGCAATCTTCACGCGTCCTTTTCCCGCAGCCTGTTACCGCCTCCACCCGCAGCGACGCTTTTTTGCCTACCATGGGCGCTCGTCCCGTGTTCCGCTCCGGTAATGAGTCTGTGTCGCCCCCGTCCCCTTGACGCTGGACCCCCGCGCCAGGGTCCTGTCGCGCCCCGCCTGCGTCGGATCGGGTCGGGACAGTGAGCGTCGCCAGGGGGAGGGGGGAGACAGCACGCGACCGCGCGCGCGCGTGGCCGGTGCTGCTGTTCTTGCTGCTGGCATTGGGCGTGGCGTGGCGCGCCGTTGCCGCCGATGGTGGCGCAGAGGGGGTGCCGCCGCTACGCGACTACGCGATCGATTCCTGGACCTCGCGCAACGGCCTGCCGCACAACTCTCTGCGCGATCTGGCGCAGACCCCGGACGGCCGTCTGTGGTTTGCCACCTGGGAAGGGCTGGTGCGCTACAACGGCCTGGACTTCGCCGTCATCGACCGCAGCACCCGCCCGGGCCTGCCCGACAACGGCGTGGGCTCGCTGTACGTGGACCGCGCCGGCGCGCTGTGGCTGAGCGATTCGCGCGGCAATCTCGGCCGCCACGATGCGGCCGGCAACTGGCGTTTCTGGCGGCAGCCGCCGGGCTGGCCGCATGCGCTGATCCACGCCATGACCCAGGACCGCGACGGCCGCATGTGGCTGCTGTTCGAAGGCAACGGCCTGGGCTGCCTGTGGCCGGACGGTCGCTTCGATTACCAGCCGGCGCCGCGCGACCTGCCGTTGGCGGCGAGCTTCCCGCACATGGCCGCCGACGATCAGGGGCGGATCTGGATCGGCAGTCTCGATGGCCTGCTGTACCGCGACCCGCAGGGCGTGCTGCGGCGCGCGCCGGCCGCGTTCGGCCTGCCGCCGGGGCTGGCCTGGCCGTATCGGGCACCGGACGGCTCGCTGTGGCTGGTGGCCGGCGAGAACCTGTACCGACTGCAGGGCGAGCAGGCGGTGCTGGTGCAGCACCTGCCGGGCTACGGCCATTTCACCTCGATGCTGCGCGACCGCGATGGCGCGATCTGGCTGGGCACCGAGAACCAGGGATTGCTGCGGATCAGTGTGCACGGCATCGAGCGCATGCTGCCGGGCGACGTGCTGCCCAACGGGCGCATCGTCAGCCTGCTGCAGGACGCCGAGGGCAGCATCTGGATCGGCGCCAATGGCGGCCTGTTCCGGCTGCGCGAGACGCTGTTCGCCGGCTACACCCGCCGCGACGGACTCAGTGGCGACTACGTGCGCGCGCTGCTGGAGACGCCGGACGGCGCGCTGTGGATCGGCAGCGCCGCCGGGCTGGACCGGATGGCGCCGGATGGCCGCATCGCCCCGGTTGCGCTGCGCGACGCGCCATCGGTCCTGAGCCTGGCGCGCGGCCGCGACGGCGACCTGTGGATGGGCACCTACGCCGACGGCGTGTTCCGCCTGCGCGACGGCCGCGTCGTGCGCCACTACGGAACCAACGAGGGCTTGCCCAGCGGGCAGGTGCGTGCGCTCAGCGTCGATGCCGCCGGCACCGTCTGGATCGGCACGCGCAGCGGGGTGATGCGCATCGACGGCGACCGGCTGTCGGTGCCGGACGTGCCCGGCTTGCCGCACGGCCTGATCACCGCCCTGGCCAGCGTCGACGGCGCACTGTGGATCGGCTCGGTCGAAGGCGCGGCGGTACTGCGTGACGGCCGGGTGCGGAAGCTGGCGCTGGAACCGCTGGGCGGCGCGCGCACCGTGTTCGGATTCCAGGCGTTGGGCCGCGACGTGTGGATTTCCACCGACCGCGGCCTGCACCGCGACCGCGATGGCCAGCTGGCGCGGGTGGGGCTGGAGCAGGGCATGCCCGTGGATACGGTGTTCCAACTGGTCCGCGATCGCCTCGGCAACGTCTGGATCAGCAGCAACCGCGGCGTGCTGCGGACCACCGCGGCGGCGCTGGACGCGGTCGCCGACGGCCGCCAGGCGCGGTTGCAGGTGAGCCGTTACGACGAGATCGACGGCATGTCCAACGCCCAGGGCAATGGCAGCTCCGGGCCGTCGATGATCTTGCGCCACGATGGCACGGTGTGGCTGGTCACCGCCGGCGGCGTCAGCATGGTCGATCCGCGGCGCCTGGCGCGCTTCCGCGATCGCCTGCCGCCGCCGGCGGCGATCGAGAGCGTGTTGCTGGATGGCCAGCCCTTCCCCTGGCAGAACACGTCGCAACTGCCCGGCGCCAAGCGCATCACCGTGTCCTATGTCGGCCTCAGCTACCTGCTGCCCGAGCGTATCCGCTACCGCACCCGGCTCGACGGCCTGGACACCGGTTGGATCGATCGCGGCAACCAGCGCAGCGTGGAGTTCATCGGGCTGCCGCCGGGCGACTACACCCTGCACGTGGCCGCGGCGCATCCGGACGGCGCCTGGAGCACCCGCGAAGCCGTGTGGCGCTTCAGCGTGGCGCCGCTGTGGTGGCAGCGGCACAGCGTCCATGCGGCGGCCGCGGTGGCGCTGCTGCTGGCGCTGGTGCTGCTGTACCGTTACCTGATCGCGCGCTACAAGCGTCGCGCCCTGCGCCTGGAGCGGTTGGTGGCGCGGCGCACCAGCGCGCTGCGGCTGCAGACCGAGCGCCTGCTGCAGGCCGATGCCGAAAAGAGCCAGTTGCTGGCGGAACTGCAGCGCCAGGCCACCGCGTTCGAGCGCCTGGCGCACGAGGATGCGCTGACCGCATTGCCCAACCGGCGTCACTTCGACGAGGTGCTGGTGCACAGCATGCAGCGCGCGCAGCGCAGTGGCGCGCCGCTGTGCTTGTTGGTAATGGACATCGACCGCTTCAAGCAGATCAACGACGGCTACTCGCATGCCACCGGCGATGCGGTGCTGCGCGAGGTCGGGCAACTGCTGTTGAGCGCCTGCCGCGCCTCCGACCTGCCGGCGCGCCTGGGTGGCGAAGAGTTCGCGGTGCTGCTCGGCGACACGCCGCTGGCCGACGCCGAGCGCCTGGCCACGCGCCTGCGCGACCTGTTCCATGCACGCCTGCAGTGGGCGCCCGAGGCGCCGGCGCTGCGCGTCACCTTCAGCGCCGGCCTGGTCGCGCTGCGCCCGGACGACACGCCGAGCCAGTGGCTGGAGCGCGCCGATGGCGCGCTGTACCGGGCCAAGGGCATGGGGCGCGATCGGGTGTGCGTGGGCTGAGAAACGCGGGCGGCCTGTCGTTGGGCGCTGCCCTTGGCGGCGGCGTGCAGCGTTGACGCGAGCGTTTCAGTGCGCGTCCTGGTCGTCCACACTCTCCAGTGCCACCTGCGCCGCCTCGCGGGTATCCGCAGATTCCGAGCGCAACGACAGGGCCAGCCCGCTGCGCATGGTCGGATCCGCGAAGGCGGCGGCCAGCTGGGTGACCCAGTAGCGGCTGCCGTCGGACAGCAGGGGATCTTCCAGCGCCTCCCGGATTGCTACGATGGCCTCGCCGCGGCTGCAGGCATGGAACAGGTCTTCGACCAGCGGATAGACGCCCCAGCCGTCGCCCTTGCCGAAGGAGCGCAGGAACAGCGGCAGCGCGGCGTGGTCCGGAGCGGCGAGGAATAGGCGTCTCGCCGCGTCGTAGGCGTCGATCAGGTCCTGGGTGAGCTGGTCGTCGTCGGGCAGCGGTTGCTGCGCGCGCAGGAAGGTCAGGGCGTCGGTCTTGTTCACTGGAAGGGTGATCGTTCGTGGGGGGGCGTCTGCGCGCTGGGTGCGGCGGGCGAGCACAGGATCAGCGCGCGGGCAGGTGCCGCGACACCTTCGCGGTCAGCAGCTGCACCAGCGCCGGATCCATGTAGCCGTAGTCGTCGGGGATGTCGAGGCAGACGATGCGTGCGCGGCCGAGATGGCGCTTGAACCGCCGCGACAGCTTGTTGCGATGCGCCGGTTCCATGACGAAGACGATGTCCGCCCACTCCAGCAGTTCCGGGGTGATTGGGGTGTCCGCGTCGTGGTCGACGCCGGCCGAGGCGGTGTCCACGCCGGGCCAGGTGGCGAACACCTGTTCGGCGGTGGGGCTGCGCAGCCGGTTGCGGCTGCAGACGAACAGCAGGTGGCGGGTCATGCGAGCGGCTGGCGGCGCGCGCGTGCCTTGCAATCCATGCCGCGGCTATGGCGCTGCGCCGACCGGTGGGGCCGGCCAGGCGTTGGCGATCTTGCAGAACAGGCGCGCGGTCTGCTCGGTGTCGTAGACCGCGCTGTGCGCGTCGGCGGCGTTCCAGTCGAAGCCGGCGGCCTGCACCGCGCGCGCCAGCACGGTCTGGCCGTAGGCGATGCCGGCGAGGGTGACGGTGTCGAACACGCTGAAGGGATGGAACGGATTGCGCTTGTGGCCGCAGCGGGCGACCGTGGCGTTGAGGAAGTTGAGATCGAAATGGGCGTTGTGGCCGACCAGGATGGCGCGCTGGCACCCGTACTTCTTCACCGCTGCGCGCACCGGCGCGAACACATGGTCCAGCGCCTCGCGTTCGGGCTTGGCGAAGCGGAACGGATGGTCCAGGACGATGCCGGTGACCTCCAGCGACTTCGGATCGATCAGGGTGCCGGGCGCCGGCACCACGTGAGCGCTGGCGGTGACGCCGGGATAGAGCTGGCCGAAATCGTCCATCTCGATCGGCACCACCGCGATCTCCAGCAGCGCATGCTTGTTCCAGTCGAAACCGCCGGTTTCCACGTCCACCACCACGGGCAGATAGCCGCGGAAACGCCGCGACATCGGGGTGATGACCAGGGGTTGCGAGGGACTGTCGACCGAATCGTTCATCCGCCAAGGTTAGCAGAGCGCGGCCGCCGGCCGCCGCGGCGTCACTCGGGCAAACGCGTGCCGAGCACGCTGCCCTGCGCGCGCAGCCGTTCCAGCAGGGCCGCGCCCTCGTCCAGCAGGGCAGCAGGCGCAAGGCCGTGCGCGGCGGCCAGATCCAGCAGCAGTGCGCGTCCGCTGCGCGTGCCGGACTGCAGCGCCGCCAGCACGGCATAGGCCAGCGGCGCCAGTTCGGCGAAGCGCACCTGGCCGTCGGCCTCGCGCCGCGCCAGCAGACAGGTCGGCTGCGCCGGCGCCGTGTCCGGCTGCCAGGCCGGGCCGATGCGCTGCACCGGCCAGCGGTAGCGCAACAGGCGCAGCCACGGCGACAGCAGCGGGATGCCGTCGAGCAGGTCGCCGCGCGGATCGTGCGGCGGCAGCGCCGCATCGTCGATCTGCACCTGCAGTTCCACGGTCTCGTAGTGCGCCAGTTCGGCCAGCCAGGGATGCTGCGGATCGGGTGCGCGCTGCTGCAGGAACGCCACCAGTTCCTCGCCCAGGCGCGGGAACAGCGGGGTGCGAGCGCGGTGCTCGGCGCAGAACGCGCGCAGCAGCGCCGTCCAGTCGGCCTCGCCGAGGGTGGCGCGCAGCACCGGGAACTGGCCGCTCAGCAGCTGCGCCAGATTGTCGAAGAACAGGGCGCGATACACCGCCAGGCGCTGCGGCGGAATGTCCGCCGGCGCCGGGTAGCGCTGCGGATCGCGCAGGTGCCGGGTCAGCGCGAATTGCTGCGCGCGCAGGGTATCGCTCATGCGTCGGGCGACTGCGCATGCGCCTGCGCGGCGCGAATGCACTGCACTTCGTCGAGCAGCTCGCCCAGCGGCGGGAACTGGCCGTCGCGCTCGAGCACGGTGGGACGCACGCCGTGCAGGCGGTAGGCGGCGGCGAGCAGGGTCCACACCGGGTGGGCCACCGGCGCGGCGTGGGTGTCGATCTTCAGCCCGCTGGCTTGGTCGTCGCGGTGGCCGGCGACGTGGTACGAGGCGATGCGTGCGCTGGGCAGAGCGGCGAGGAAGGCCAGCGCGTCGTCGCCGTGGTTGCTGGCGTTGACGTGCACGTTGTTGACGTCCAGCAGCAGGTCGCAGTCGGCCTCGGCCAGCACTGCGGTCACGAAGGCGGCTTCGCTCATCGTCTGGCTAGGTGCGGCGTAGTAGGAGACGTTTTCCACCGCGATGCGCCGGCCCAGCGCGTCCTGCACCTGGGCGATGCGCGCGCCGACGTGGCGCACCGCCTCGTCGGTGAACGGCAGCGGCAGCAGTTCGTAGAGGTGGCCGTCGTCGGCGCTGTAGCTGAGGTGTTCGCTGTACAGCGCGACCCGGTGCCGGTCGAGGAACTGCCGGGTCTGCTGCAGCAGGGTGGTGTCCAGCGCCGCCACGCCGCCCAGCGACAGCGACAGGCCGTGGCAGCTGAGCGGATGCCGCGCGCTCAGCGTCTGCAGCAATTCGCCGGGGCGGCCGCCGACGCCGATCCAGTTGTCCGGCGCGCATTCGAGGAAGTCGAACGCGTCCGCCTGCGCCTGCAGCAGGTCCTGCAGCAGGCCACGGCGCAGCCCGAGGCCGGCGCTGGCCGCGGCCAGCGGCCCGGCGTCGTACCGGGGTGGTTCAGAGGCTGCCACCGCATTTGCCCTCGCCGCACTTGCCTTCGGCCATGGCCTTGTCGTCGTGCTTGGCCTGGGGCGTGGCGGCGCTCCCGGCCGCCGCGGGCTTGGCCGGCGGCGCCGCCGGGGCGTGCGCGCCGCAACTGCCGTCGCCGGCCTTGGCACCGCAGCCGCCTTCGCTGGCCTTGGCCGGGTCGGCGGCCTGCCCGTTGTGCGCCGTCGGCGCGGGCGTCGGCGTTGCCGGCGCGCTCGCCTCGGTGCTTTGCGGC
This sequence comes from Xanthomonas sp. LMG 12462, assembly GCF_009192885.1. NCBI lineage: Bacteria > Pseudomonadati > Pseudomonadota > Gammaproteobacteria > Lysobacterales > Lysobacteraceae > Xanthomonas > Xanthomonas sp. LMG 12462. The sequence goes on from NZ_NMPP01000097.1 coordinate 7,474, forward strand.
GGGGTGACGGCAGCCTGCGCGCCCAGCGCATAGCCCTGGGCGAGGTCGGTCATCGCCAGCGCGGAGGCGGACAGGCCGATCCCGCCAAGCAGGACCGCACCGGCGAGGGCAGAGGACGGACGGGACGACGTGGACATGCGCAGGCTCCTGGCGATGGACGGGGGCCGGTCGGTGTGGCCGGCAGTGCGCCAAGCCTACCCGCTGCCGCACCGCGCTGCATGCGGCGGTGCGTGGCGACAAAAAAAGGCTCCGTTGCGCACGGAGCCCGGGGACGCCAGCGGCGGCGGAACGGCGCATGGCCGGTCCGCACGCCGGGGGTCAGATGCCGCTGGTGGAGCTGGTCTCGTCGCGCTTGTCGCGCGGCGGCAGCGGCTCGTCGCCGTGCACCAGGAACCACACGTTCTCGGCGATGTTGGTGGCGTGGTCGCCGATCCGCTCCAGGTTCTTGGCCATGAACAGCAGATGCGTGCACGGGGTGATGTTGCGCGGGTCTTCCATCATGTAGGTCAGCAGCTCGCGGAACAGCGCGGTGTACTGCGCATCGAGCTGCGCGTCGCCCTGGCGCACCAGCAGCGCGGCGTCGGCGTCGTTGTTCTGGTAGGCGGCCAGCGCCGCGCGCACCTGTTCGGCGGCGAGCTTGCCGAGCTGGCGCAGGCCCAGGGTCTGCGGCATCGGCGGGGACATGTTCAGCGCGATCGAGCGCTTGGCGACGTTGGCGGCGTAGTCGCCGATGCGTTCGACGTCGGCGGGAATGCGCAGGCCGGCCAGGATCTCGCGCAGGTCGCGTGCCATCGGTCCGCGCAGCGCCAGGCGCATGACGTCGTGGCTGATGGAGTGCTCGAGCGCGTCGATCGCTTCGTCGTTGACGACGATGCGCAGCGCGGCGTTGTCGTCGCGGCGTTCGACCACGTCCAGCGCCGCTTCCAACTGCGCCACCGCGGTTTCGCCCATGCGCACGATCTCGGCGGCGAGGCGATGCTGTTCTTCGTCGTAGCTCTTCACGATGTGCTCGTTGGGCTGAGTGTTCATGTCGTAGGTCCAATAGGTGCGTTGGTGTCGCCGCGGCCATGCCTGGCGGTGCGGTGCTGGCGTCGCCGGGCGCCCGCCCGTGGGGCGGCGGGCGCGGCCGCTGCGTCGAGGCAGCGGCGGCCGCAGCGGCTCAGCCGAAACGGCCGGTGATGTAGTCTTCGGTCTGCTGCTTGTTCGGCTGCGAGAAGATGATTTCGGTGCGGTCGTGCTCGATCAGGTCGCCCAGGTACATGAAGGCGGTGTAGTCGGACACGCGCGCGGCCTGTTGCATGTTGTGGGTGACGATGACGATGGTGTAGTCGTTCTTCAGCTCTTCCACCAGCTGCTCGATGCGGCTGGTCGAGATCGGGTCCAGCGCCGAGGTCGGCTCGTCGAGCAGCAGCACGTCCGGACGCAACGCCACCGCGCGGGCGATGCACAGACGCTGCTGCTGGCCGCCGGACAGGCCCAGCGCGCTCTGCCCGAGCTTGTCCTTGACCTCGTCCCACAGCGCGCCCTGGCGCAGCGCGTGCTCGACGCGGTCGGCCATGTCGGCCTTGGACAGCTTCTCGTGGTGGCGGATGCCGTAGGCGACGTTCTCGAAGATGGTCATCGGGAACGGCACCGGCTTCTGGAACACCATGCCGACCTTGCTGCGCAGGCGGTTCATCGGGTACTTCGGCGAGAGGATGTTCTCGCCGTCCAGCAGCACCTCGCCGCGCGCTTCCAGCTTCGGGTACAGCGCGTAGATGCGGTTGAAGATGCGCAGCAGGGTGGACTTGCCGCAGCCGGAGGGGCCGATCAGTGCGGTGACGCGCTTCTCCGGCACTTCCAGGTTGATGCCCTTCAGCGCGTGGTACTTGTCGTAGTAGAAGTCCAGGCCGCGCGCGGCGATCTTGACCGGCGACGGCGCCAGCGCGGTGTGCCCGTTGGGCATGGCGATGCGGTGCATCGGGGCGGCGTTGTGGTGATCGTTCATGGCCGGGTCCATAGGGGAATCAATCGTTGGAGATCTTGTTGCGCACCAGCAGGGCGCGCGCGCCGAGGCTGACCAGCAGGACGAAGACGGTGAGCACCAGCGCGCCGGACCAGGCCAGTTGCTGCCAGGTCGGGTAGGGGCTGCCGGCGAAGTTGTTCATCACCACCGGCACGCTGGCCATCGGCTTGAGGATGTTGTTGTTCCAGTACAGGTTGCCGAAGGAGGTGAACAGCAGCGGCGCGGTCTCGCCGCTGATGCGCGCCAGCGCCAGCATCACGCCGGTGACGATGCCGGCCGAGGCGCTGCGGTACAGCACCTGGATGGTCACCTTCCATTGCGGGATGCCCAGCGACAGCGCGGCCTCGCGCATCTGCGCCGGCACCAGCCGCAGCATCTCGTCGGTGGTGCGGACCACCACCGGCAGCACGATGAAGGCTAGCGACAGCGCGCCGGCCAGCGCCGAGAAATTGCCGCCGGTCTGCATCACGTACAGGGTGTAGACGAACAGGCCGAGCACGATCGACGGCGCCGACAGCAGGATGTCGTTGACGAAGCGCACCACCTGGCCGGTCTTGCGCGCGTTGCCGTACTCGGCCAGCCAGGTGCCGGCGGCCACGCCCAGCGGCGTGCCGATTAGCAGCGCCAGGCCGCACATCACCGCGCTGCCGAAGAACGCGTTGGCCAGGCCGCCGTCCTCGCCGGGCGGCGGGGTCATGCGCGTGAACAGGTCCAGGTTGATGCCGGAGATGCCCTTGGCCAGCAGGGTCCACAGGATCCAGGCCAGGAACACCAGCCCGAACAGCGCGGTCAGGCAGGACAGGGTGAGCGCCACGAAGTTGACCACGCGGCGGCGGTTGTACAGGCGGTGTGCGATGTCGGCGGCCATCTCAGTTGCCCTCCTTGCGCGACAGTTGCGCCAGCATCAGGCGGGCGATCGCCAGCACGACGAAGGTCACCAGGAACAGGACGAAGCCCAGCAGCAGCAGTGCCGAGCGGTAATCGCCGGTGGCCTCGCCGAAGTCGTTGGCGATCAGCGCGGCGATGGTGGTGCCCGGCTCCAGCAGCGAGGGCGACAGGCGCACCGTGTTGCCGACCACGAAGGCCACCGCCATGGTCTCGCCGAGCGCGCGGCCCAGGCCCAGGAAGATGCCGCCGATCACCGCCGAGCGGGTGTAGGGCAGCACGATGTCCCAGCTCACCTCCCAGCGCGTGGAGCCGAGCGCGTAGGCCGACTCCTTGAGCCGGGTCGGCACGGTCAGGAACACTTCGCGCATCACCGAAGAGATGAAGGGAATCACCATGATCGCCAGCACGAAGCCGGCGGTGAGCAGGCCGATGCCGATCGGGGGTCCCTGGAAGATCGGGCCGATCACCGGCAACGTGCCGAGGTGGTCGTTGAGCCAGGGCGTGACGTACTCGGACATGATCGGGATCAGCACGAACAGGCCCCACATGCCGTAGATGATCGACGGGATGCCGGCCAGCAGTTCGATCGCGGTCCCGACCGGGCCGCGCAGCCAGCGTGGCGCCACTTCGGTCAGGAAGAAGGCGATGCCGAAGCTCACCGGCACCGCGATCAGCATCGCGATCAAGGCGGTCACCAGGGTGCCGTAGATCGGCGCCAGTGCGCCGTACTTGTTCTCGACCGGGTTCCACTCGCTGGAGTAGAAGAAGCTCATGCCCTGCAGCTGCAGGGCATGACGGCCGCCCCACAGCATCGACAGCGCAGCGCTGCCCAGGGCGACGAGTACCAAAACGACGGTGGCGGTGAGGATCCAGCGGAACAATCGGTCGGCGCGGGCGTCACGCAGGTCGCGTCCGCGTGGCGCCGACATCGCTTCGGGAAGGACAGTGCTGTTCATGGGCTCGGTCGTCGCCGGAGCACGCGCCTGCGCGCCCCGATCGTGGCCGCGGCGGGGATGACCGCGCGCGGTGGGTGGTTGCATCGCTCCCGCACAGGCGGGAACCCGAAAGTCCGGATCACAAGTTGCCGAGACGGCGACCGGCGGCGCCTGGACTGCACCGCCGGTCGCCGGTTGCCGCCGCGGTGCGCGCAGTGCGCACCGCGGTGGCGCTTACTTGAATTCCTTGCTCCAGTAGGACTCGATCTGCTGCACCAGTTCCGGCGGCAGCGGCACGTAGTGCAGGGCGTCGGCCTGCGGCTGGCCTTTCTCGAAGGCCCACTTGAAGAAGTCCAGGGTCGCCTTGCTGCGCGCCGGGTCCTTGGCCTGCTTGTGCATCAGCATGAAGTTGGTGGCGGTGATCGGCCACGCCTGCGCGCCCGAGGCGTTGGTGATGACCAGGTTGAAGTCCTTGGCGTTGGCCCAGTCGGCCGACGCGGCGGCCGCGGCGAAGCTCTCGGCATTGGGCTGCACCCAGTTGCCGGCGGCGTTCTGCATCGACGCGTACGGCATCTTGTTCTGCAGCGCGTAGGCCAGTTCGACGTAGCCGATCGAGCCCTTGATCTGCTGCACGTACGAGGCCACGCCTTCGTTGCCCTTGCCGCCGACGCCGCCCGGCCACTGCACCGAGGTGCCTTCGCCTACCTTGCCCTTCCACTCCGGGCTGACCTTGGACAGGTAGTTGGTGAAGTTGAAGCTGGTGCCAGAGCCGTCGGAGCGGTGCACCAGGTTGATCTTGGTGTCGGGCAGGGTCACGCCCGGGTTCAGCGCGGTCAGCGCGGGGTCGTTCCACTTGCTGATCTTGCCCAGGAAGATGTCCGCCAGCACCGGGCCGGTCAGCCGCAGCTTGCCTGCGTCCATGCCGTCCAGGTTGACCACCGGCACCACCCCCCCAATCGCCGAGGGGAACTGGCCGAGACCGGCAGCGGCCAGCTCGGCGCTGTCCAGCGGCTTGTCGGAAGAGCCGAAATCGACCGTGCCGGCCTTGATCTGGGCGATGCCGCCGCCGGAACCGATCGACTGGTAGTTGATCTTGTTGCCGGTGGCCGCGTTGTAGTCGGCCGACCACTTGGAGATCAGCGGGTAGATGAAGGAGGCACCGGCGCCGGAAATCTCCGCCGCGGTCTTGGCGCCGGCGGCCGGCGCGGCAGCGGGCGTCCCACCTGCCGCATCGGCGGCGCCCTGCTTGTCGCCGTTGCCGGGCTGGCAGGCGGTGACGGCGAAGGCCAGGGCGAGGGACAGGACGGCAATGCGCGCCGGCTGCAGTTTCATGGGGGTCACTCCGTAGCGAAGAGCGCCGGGACATCCGGCGGATGCTCGCTATGAAATGATATTTTTGTTACAGCGAGATGACTTGCGGACTGGTTGGCGGACGCCATCACGGGATGCGGTGCTCGCGCCGCCTTCCGGGACCGTGGCAGGGCAGGGCGGCGGGCCTCCGCTGGCCTCCGCACGGCGCCGCCAGCGGGGACAAAAAAAGACGCGGACCCTGCGGTCCGCGCCTTCGGGACATCGCCGTGCCGGCGCGCGAGCGCCGGACGGGCGAGACGCCGGCTTACTTCATGTTCTGCGCCCAGTAGGCTTCGATCTGCTTGACCAGCGGCTCCGGCAGCGGCACGTAGTCCAGCGCCTTGGCCTGCGGCTGGCCCTGCTCGAACGACCACTTGAAGAAGTCCAGCGCGGCCTTCGACGACGCCGGCTTCTTGGCCTTCTTGTACATGATGGCCCAGGTGGTGGCGGTGATCGGCCACGCCTCCTGGCCCGGCGCGTTGGTCATGATCAGGTTGAAGTCCTTGGCCGACTTCCAGTCCGCGGTGGCGGCGGCAGCGGAGAAGGTCTTGTCGTCCGGCATCACGAAACGGCCGGCGGCGTTCTTCATGCCGGCGTAGCTGAGCTTGTTCTGCAGCGCGTAGGCGTACTCGACATAGCCGATGCCGCCGCGGATCTGCTTGACGTAGGCGGCCACGCCTTCGTTGCCCTTGCCGCCGATGCCGGCCGGCCACTGCACGGCGGTGCCTTCGCCGACCTTGCTCTTCCACTCCGGGCTGACCTTGGACAGGTAGTTGGTGAAGTTGAAGCTGGTGCCCGAACCGTCGGAGCGGTGCACGATGGTGATCTTCAGGTCGGGCAGGGTCAGGCCCGGGTTCAGCGCGGCGATCGCCGGGTCGTTCCACTTGGTGATCTTGCCGAGGAAGATGTTGGCCAGCACGGTGCCGTCGAGCTTCATCGCACCCGGGGCCACGCCCGCCACGTTGAACACCGGCACGATGCCGCCGATCACGACCGGGAACTGGCCCAGGCCGAACTTTTCCAGATCCGCGCCGCTCAGCGGCTTGTCGGAGGCGCCGAAATCGACTGTGGCCGCCTGGATCTGCGCGATGCCGCCGCCGGAACCGATCGACTGGTAGTTGACGCGGTTGCCGCTTTTCTCAGCATAGGCAGCCGACCACTTCGACAGCACCGGGTAGACGAAGCTGGAGCCTGCGCCAGTGACATCGGTGGCTTGCGCCGCGAGCGAAAACGTAGCGACCGCGGCGGCTGCCAGCAGTCGGAGCTTGAGGGAACGCATCGGGAGAACTCCTGAAATAGGTGGAATGCCGGCACCCCGGCCGGCATCGGCTGCATTCCAAGACTTTTTCATGAACGTCTGAAGAAAATCAGATGTCAGTCCGGTGACAGCCTTCCCGGACGGGGTTGCCTTCGTTTCGAAACGAAGCTGACTCAAAACCGTCATGTCTTTGACGGAATCTTTACAAATGGTCGGGCCATCGCACTGGGGCCGCACCGCACCCATACCACCCTGCCACCACCCATCGGAGAAATTCTAATGCGTTCCCATCTTCTCGCCACGGCGATCCTCGCCAGCCTCGGCCTCGCGTCGGCGCCGCAGGCGTTCGCGGCGAAGGCCAAGGCCAGCAGCAACCCGCCCGCCGTCAGCGCTGCCCAGCTGCAGCAGCTGCAGGCCCAGATCGAAGCGCTGCAGACCCAGGTCCAGCAGCTGCAGGCGCAGTCGGAAGCCCTGCAGGCGCAGTCCGACGCGCAGTCGGAAGTGAATGTCGTGCAGGCCCAGGCGACCGAAACGGCGCAGGCCAGCGCCGCCAAGGTCGACAAGCTCGCCAAGCTGGTCAACGACAACAAGATCGGCGGCCGCATGTTCTTCGACCTGACCAACATCGACCGCACCAGCGGCGGCGCCAAGACCGCCGCCAGCGGCACCGGTCTGGACGTCAAGCGCTTCTACCTGACCGTCGACCACAGCTTCAACGAGATCTGGTCGGCCAACCTGACCACCGACTTCCAGTACAGCTCGGCGCTGTCCAACACCCAGCTGTTCGTCAAGAAGGCCTACGTGCAGGGCAAGTTCGACGACGCCTTCGCCCTGCGCATCGGTGCCGCCGACATGCCGTGGGTGCCGTTCGTCGAGAAGTTCTACGGCTACCGCTACGTCGAGAACACCCTGACCGACCGCCTGAAGTACGCCAACTCCTCCGACTGGGGCCTGCACGCCTTCGGCGACCTGGGCTCGCAGGTCAACTACGCGATGTCGGTGGTCAACGGTGCCGGCTACAAGAACCCGACCCGCGGCAAGGGCATGGACGTGGAAGGCCGCGTCGCCTACATGCCGATGCAGAACCTGGCCATCGCCGTCGGCGCCTACTCGGGCAAGCTGGGCAAGGAAACCGACATCCTCGACGCGCAGCACGACTACACCCGCGCCGATGCGATGGTCGCCTACGCCGATTCCAACTTCCGTCTGGGCGGCGAGTACTTCCAGGCCAAGAACCTCAACAACGTGCTGACCCCGGCCACCGACAAGTCCAGCGGCTGGTCGGTGTGGGGCAGCGTGGCGCTGACCGACGGCGGCATCAACGCCTTCGCCCGCTACGACAAGACCGACCTGAGCAAGACCATCGACCCGACCCTGGCCGACAAGTACTGGAACGTCGGCGTCGAGTTCCCGGTGCTGAAGAACCTGAAGCTGGCCACCGTGTACAAGTACACGCACCAGGACAATGCCAGCAAGAAGACCGACGTGGAAACCAAGGAATTCGGCGTCTGGGGCGACCTGTCGTTCTGATTCGCGGAGATTCCCGCACGTGGGACGAAAGGCGGCGCATTGCGCCGCCTTTCTTTTTTTGCGGCGCGATCGCCGAGGCGCGCGATGGGGCGCGGGCCGGGGCGCCTTTCACGGTTCGCGTCGACGACCGTGGACGATAGTCGCTGCTACAGCGGCCAGGTGGCCTCTCGTGGAGAACTGTAGAAGCGGTTTCAACCGCGACGGGCGCAGCGGCGGACGACATGCGCCGCGCAAGTTGCCCAAGCCGACATCCCCGGCGCTGTACCGGCCGGCGCCGCGGCACGGCGCTCAACCCTGCGTCTTGTCCTTGTACCGGCACAGGTCGCGGATCGCGCACTGCGGGCAGTCGGGCTTGCGCGCCTTGCACACGTAGCGGCCGTGCAGGATCAGCCAGTGGTGCGCGTCGTACAGGAACTGCGCCGGCACGCGCTTGAGCAGCGAATCTTCGACTGCGCGCACGTCCTTGCCCGGGGCCAGCCCGGTGCGGTTGGCGACGCGGAAGATGTGCGTGTCCACCGCCATGGTCGGTTCGCCGAAGGCGGTGTTGAGCACCACGTTGGCGGTCTTGCGGCCGACCCCGGGCAGCGCTTCCAGCGCGGCGCGCGAGCGCGGCACCTCGCCGCCGTGCTGCTCGACCAGGATGCGGCAGGTGGCGATGACGTTCTTGGCCTTGGCGTTGAACAGGCCGATGGTGGAGATGTAGCGCTTCAGGCCGTCCTCGCCCAGCGCCAGGATCGCGGCCGGCGTGTTCGCCACCGGATACAGCCGCCGCGTGGCCTTGTTGACGCCGACGTCGGTGGCCTGCGCCGAGAGGATCACCGCGATCAGCAGTTCGAACGGGCTGTCGTATTCCAGCTCGGTGGTCGGGCTGGGGTTGAGTTCGGACAGGCGCGAGAACAGCTCGTGGATCTCGTCCTTGCTCAGCAGGCGTCCGCGCCGTGCAGGCGTGCTTGCGCCCGTGCTCGCGGTCGCGCTCATTGGCCGCCTCGCTGCGCGGCCTTGGCCTTGGCGCGGGCCAGGATCGCCGCGGCGGCCGCCGGCAGGGCCGGCGCGCTCGGTGTGGCCGTGGTCGACGTCGAGGCGATCGGTGTCGCTGCCGCACGTCGCGCCTGGCGCGCATTGGTACGGCGTTCCAAGCGCGCGCTGCGCGCCCGGTAGCGCGCACGTGCGTCCCACGCATCGCGCAGGCGCTGCTGCGCGGCCAGCACCTGCGCGCGCAACTGCGGATGCGCCGGATCCAGGCGATCGTCCTCCGGATCGGTGCCGCGGTAGTCCATCAGGCCGCCGTCGATCGCGGCATCCAGATCGTCGTCCAGGATCCAGCGCAGCAACTGCAGCGGCGTGGCGGGAGCGGGGGCGTGCGACATCGTGTGCGGGCTCAGCGGTTGCGGAACTGCGGCGGGCGCCGCTCCAGGAAGGCGCGGGTGCCTTCGCGCATGTCCTCGCTGGAGAACAGCAGGCCGAACTGCGCGGTCTCGTATTCCAGCCCCTGTTCGATCGCGCTTTCGCCACCGATCTGGATCGCGTCGAGGATGCCGCGCAGCGCCAGCGGTGCGGCATCGGCCAGTTGCTGCGCCAATTTCAGCGTGGTCGCCTGCAGTTCGCCGGCGGCGACCACGCGGTTGACCAGGCCCAATTGCAGTGCGCGCGCCGCGTCGATCGGCGCGCCGAGCAGGCACAGTTCCAGCGCTGCGGCGCGGCCGACCAGCCGCAGCAGGCGCTGGGTGCCGCCGAAGCCGGGAATCAGCCCGAGAGTGATCTCCGGCTGGCCCAGGCGCGCGCCTTCGGCGGCCACGCGCAGGTGGCAGGCCATCGCCAGTTCCAGCCCGCCGCCGAGGGCGAAACCGTTGACCATCGCCAGCACCGGCTTGGGCATGCGCTCGATCCGGCGCATCAGGCGCTGGCCCAGTTGCGAGAAGTCGCGGCCCTGCACCGGTGTCAGTTCGTTCATCTCGGCGATGTCGGCGCCGGCCACGAAGGCTTTCTCGCCGGCGCCGGTCAGCACCACCACCCGGATCTGCGGGTCGTCCGCGGCCGCGGCGAAGGCCGCATCCAGCGCCTGCAAAACCTGGCGATTCAAGGCGTTGAGCTTGTCGGCTCGATTCACGGTGAGGATGCGGATCGCACCCTGGGTATCGGCGAGGACCGGCGTGCCGGACATGTGCATTCCTGGTTGTTAAAAAAAGGTAATGGGAACTCTGGGCGGGCCGCACCAGTCAGAGCAGCGTCGTCGGTAGCGGTTACGCGCCGCGGCGGCTATCCTAACGCGTCATCTCAGGCGGCACGGGCCGCCCTGTGCCACCACCCTGGAGAATTGTTTGATGAAGTTGCGTTCTATTGCGGTCGCTGTCGCGGCCCTCGCCCTGAGCGGCAATGCGTTCGCCCAGGACACCTCGTCCGAGAAGGGCAAGCTGAGCTATTACTTCGGCTACGACTACGGCAACAACCTTGCCGAACTCACCGGCCGCGGCGAGCAGCTCGATATCAATGCGGTGGTGAAGGGCTTGCAGGACGCCTACGCCAAGAAGCAGCCGGCGGTCAGCGCCGACCAGCTGAAGCCGGCGGTGGAAGCGTTCCAGAAGCGCGAGCAGGCCCGCGCCCAGCAGGCCAAGGCCGACTACGAGAAGGCCGCTGCCGAGAACAAGACCAAGAGCGACCAGTTCATGGCCCAGAACAAGGCCAAGCCTGGCGTGCAGGTGCTGCCCAGCGGCGTGCAGTACCGCGTGATCGAGGCCGGCAAGGGTGCCAAGCCGACCCAGGCCAGCACCGTGCAGCTGGAAGTGGCCGGTCCGTACCCGTTCGGCCAGCGTCCGGCGCAGGCGCGTCCGGCGCAGCAGATCCCGGCGATCAAGGTCAGCGAAGTCGAGATGCAGGCCATGCGCGACACGCTGCTGCAGATGCCGGCCGGCTCCAAGTGGGAAGTGACCCTGCCGCCGGACAAGGCCTACGGTGCCGACCCGCGTACGCCGTTCCCGCCGAACGTGGCGGTGCAGTTCGAGATCAAGCTGGTCAGCGTCAAGTAAGCACGCTGGTTCAGTGCACGACGATTGCGCCGGCAGCGATGCCGGCGCAATTTTTTTGGGCAGGCAACGACGGCGCCGACGAATCGCGCTAGGCTGGCAAGGTGTCGAATCCGATGGATCCCGTTCCGCATGCCCTGCTCACGCCCTGCATCGGTCTCTGCCGTCTCGATGCGCAGGGCTATTGCGCCGGCTGCCTGCGCAGCGGCGACGAGATCGCACGCTGGCGCGTCATGAGCGACGCCGAACGCCGCCGCTACATGGACGAGGTTCTGCCGGGCCGCGGCTGGTCGCCGTCGCCGGGGCAGCGCCTGGCCGAACGCGCGCACCTGCTGCGCGCACTGCACCCGCTGCAGCAGCCGCCGGCGGGGCCGGGCTGGAACCACCACGAACTGCAGGATCTGCTGCCGGACGGCGCGCCGGTGGAAGCGGCGGTGCTGGCCGGCCTGGTGCCGCGCGCCGACGGCACCCATGTGCTGTTGACCCGGCGCACCGACAGCCTGCGTCACCACGGCGGCCAGGTCAGTTTTCCCGGCGGCCGCATCGAGGCCAGCGACGCCGATGCGGTGGCCGCGGCGCTGCGCGAGAGCGAGGAGGAGATCGCACTGGCGGCGTCGCAGGCCGAGCCATTGGGCTACCTGGATCCGTTCGTCACCATCAGCGGCTTCCGGGTGATGCCGGTGGTCGCGGCGATCGATCCGCGCTTCGTGCCGCAGCCGCATCCGGGCGAGGTGGCCGAGGTGTTCGAAGTGCCCTTGGCCTACCTGATGGCGCCGGACAACCTGCGCAGCATCGAGACCGATTACCGTGGACGCCCGCGCGTCGTGCTGGAGTACGGCTGGCCCGGCCAGCGGATCTGGGGCGCGACCGCGGCGATCCTGCTCAACCTGCGCCGCCGACTGGAGCAAGCCGCATGACCGCAACGTCCCCCGCATGGCACACCCTGGTCGAGGCGCCGACGCTGGCCGCCGCGCTCGATGATCCCGCGCTGCGCCTGGTCGATGCGCGGTTCGTGCCGGCGGCGCTGCTCGATCCTGCTGCGGCGGCGGCCGCGCGCGAAGCCTATGCGCAATCGCACCTGCCCGGCGCGGTCTACGCCGATCTGAACGCGGATCTGTCCGATCTCGGCCGTCCCGGCCTGGGCCGGCACCCGCTGCCGGACGACGCGGCCTTCGCGCGCACCCTGGGGCAGTGGGGCATCGGCCCGCAGCACCAGGTGGTGGTGTACGACGCCGGCGACGGCAGCATGGCCGCTGCCCGCCTGTGGTGGATGCTGGGCCTGCTCGGCCATCGTCGGGTCGCCGTGCTCGACGGCGGCCTGGCCGAATGGCGCCGGCTGGGCCTGCCGGAAACCGACGCGGCCACCGCGCCGTCGCCGCTGCCGCCGTATCCGCAGGTCTTCGATGCGGCGCGCATCGTCTCCGCCGAGGAGGTCGCCGCACGCCTGCACGAGGCGCCGGGCTGGTTGCTGGATGCGCGCCCCGGCGAGCGCTTCCGTGGCGAGGTGGAGCCGATCGACCCGCTGCCTGGGCATGTGCCCGGCGCGCTCAACCGGCCGCTGGCGCAGAACCTGCGCGACGGCCGCCTGCGCCCGGCGCAGGAACTGCGCGCGGAACTGCAGCCGCTGCTGCAGGGACGCGATCCGCGCGAGGTGGTATTGATGTGCGGATCGGGCGTCACCGCCTGCCATCTGCTGCTGGCGCTGGAGCATGCCGGCCTGCACGGCGCGCGCGTGTATGCCGGCTCCTGGAGCGGCTGGATCGCCGATCCGGCGCGACCGCGCGCCATCGGCTAGGGCCGGCGCGGGTCCACACGGAACGCATGCACGATGGCACGCGACAGGGGCGGCACCATGCGCTGGCGTGAGGCCTGCGGGCTGGCGATGCTGCTGGGCCTGGCCGCCTGCGGCGACCGCCGCACGTCGGCCGATGGCGCCGACGCCTCGCCACGCGCGCAATCTGCCACGCATTATCGCGAGGCGGTGGAGCGCAATCGTGCGCAGCGCCTGGCGACATTGCGTGCGCCGTCGGGCTGGTTGAGTTTCACAGGCTCCGGGCGTTTGCACAGTGGCCTGCACCGGGTCGGCAGCGCACCCGACAACGATGTGCAGTTGCCGGCCGGCCCGGCGCATCTGGGCATGCTGCAGGTGGATCCGCAGGAGGGCGTGCAGTTCCAGCCCGCGGCGGACGCGGCGGTGCAGGTGAACGGCCAGCCGTTCGCCGGTGGCCGCCTGGAGACCGACGCGGCGCACGACACCCAGACCCGCCTTGCGCTGGGGGCGCAGGAGTTCTACGTGGTGCGCACCGGCAACCTGTTCGGCTGGCGCTTCCGCGATCCGCAGGCGCCGGCGCGCGCGCGCTTCCGCGGCATCGACTACTTCCCGATCGATCCGCAGTGGCGGGTGGTGGCCGACTGGTATCCGGTACCGGCGCCGCGGGCGATGGTGCTGCTGACCTCGATCGGCACGCCGCAGCCGCTGGCCCTGGTCGGCAGCGCTGAGTTCGTGCTGCGGGGGCGGCGCTACAAGCTGCAGATCCTGCGCGACGGCGCCAGCCAGCGCCTGTTCCTGCCGTTCTCCGATCGCACCAGCGGCCGCGAGAGCTATGGCGGCGCCCGCTATCTGTTCGTGCCGGCGCCGCAGGGCGACCGCATCGTGCTGGACTTCAACCTGGCGCAGAACCCGCCATGCGCGTTCACCCCGCACGTGGTGTGCCCGCTGGCTCCGGTGGGCAATCGCCTGGACGTGGCGGTGACCGCCGGCGAGAAGAACTACGTCGGCGCGCACTGAGCGCGCGTGGAAAATCGCGCAGGATCTGCAGCTTGTAGCGCCGCCCCCGCAGCACGAACTCAGCGCTGCCGACCAGGGCCAGCGGCTGCGGCGTGCCGATCGAGGTCAGCAGCACCATCGCCCGCGGCGCCGGTACCGGATACCAGTCGGCCACCACCCGCCACTGCGGATCGATCGGGAAGTAGTCGATGCCGCGGAAGCGCGCGCGCGCAGGCGCCCGCGGCACGCGGAAGCGACAG
>NZ_NMPP01000098.1:0-16462 GCF_009192885.1 Xanthomonas sp. LMG 12462
GTGCGCGTCGTAGTAGTATGGCCCCGCGTCTGCATCATCGGCCTCTCGGTGATCGCGTCGTACGCCTTGAACTCGCCGCCGAAGCGCTCTGCGCCGATCTTGGTCAGCGCCGCGGTCAGCGTGGTCTTGCCGTGGTCGACGTGACCGATGGTGCCGACGTTGACGTGCGGCTTGGTGCGCTCGAACTTACCCTTTGCCATGTCTTCTCTACCTCGTGATTCGTATTGGGGGACGAGCGAGCGGGATGCGGCGCGGATCGGGTCCGCGGCACGCATCCCGTCGCTCTAATCTCAGTTCTTCTTGATGACCGAGTCGGCGATGTTGGCCGGCGCTTCGGCGTAGTGGTCGAACTCCATCGAGAAGGTGGCGCGACCCTGCGACATCGAGCGCAGCGTGGTGGCGTAGCCGAACATTTCGCCCAGCGGCACCATCGCGTTGATCACCTTGCCCGACGGGCTGTCGTCCTGGCCCTGCAGGATGCCGCGACGACGGCTCACGTCGCCCATCACGTCGCCCAGGTAATCCTCCGGGGTGACGATCTCGACCTTCATGATCGGCTCCAGCAGCACCGGGTTGGCCTTGTTGAAGCCTTCCTTGAAGCCCATCGAGCCCGCGATCTTGAACGCCATTTCCGACGAGTCGACGTCGTGGTACGAACCGTCGATCAGGCGCACCTTGACGTCCACGATCGGGTAGCCGGCCATCACGCCGTTGGCCACCGCTTCCTGGATGCCCTTGTCCACCGCCGGGATGTATTCCTTCGGCACCACGCCGCCGACGATCGCGTTCTCGAAGGTGTAGCCCTGGCCGCGTTCCTGCGGCTCGATCTCGAGCACCACGTGACCGTACTGGCCCTTACCGCCGGACTGACGCACGAACTTGCCTTCCTGCTTGACCGCCTTGCGGATGGTCTCGCGGTAGGCCACCTGCGGCTTGCCGACGTTGGCTTCGACGTTGAACTCGCGCTTCATGCGGTCGACGATGATTTCCAGGTGCAGCTCGCCCATGCCGCGGATGATGGTCTGGCCGGACTCTTCGTCGGTGTTGACGCGGAACGAGGGATCTTCCTGCGCCAGACGGCTCAGCGCGATGCCCATCTTTTCCTGGTCCGACTTGGTCTTCGGCTCGACCGCCATCGAGATCACCGGCTCCGGGAACACCATGCGCTCCAGGGTGATGATGTGGTCCTGCGCGCACAGCGTGTCGCCGGTGGTGACGTCCTTCAGGCCCACCGCCGCGGCGATGTCGCCCGCGCGCACTTCCTTGATCTCTTCGCGGTTGTTGGAGTGCATCTGCAGGATGCGACCCACGCGCTCCTTCTTCGACTTGACCGGGTTGTACACCTGGTCGCCGGAGTTCAGCGTGCCCGAGTAGACGCGGAAGAAGGTCAGCGAGCCGACGAACGGGTCGGTCATGATCTTGAACGCCAGCGCCGAGAACGGGGCGTTGTCGGTGGCCGGACGGCTGTCTTCCTTCTCGTCCTCGTCGATGCCCTTGACCGGCGGACGGTCGCTGGGCGACGGCAGCAGCTGGATCACGCCGTCGAGCATGGCCTGCACGCCCTTGTTCTTGAACGCGGTACCGCAGTACACCGGCACCACTTCCACCTTCAGGGTGCGCTCGCGCAGACCGCCCAGGATCTCGGCCTCGGACAGGTCGCCCTCGTTGAGGTACTTGTCCATCAGGTCTTCGTTGGCTTCGGCCGCGGCCTCGACCATGAACGCGCGCGCTTCGGTGGCCTTGTCGACCAGGTGCGCGGGGATGTCGCGGTATTCGAACACGGTGCCCTGCGAGGCGGTATCCCAGTGGATCGCCTTCATCTTGACCAGGTCGACCACGCCCTCGAAGCCGTCTTCGGCGCCGATCGGCACCTGCATCGGCACCGGGTAGGCGCCCAGGCGGGCCTTCAGCTGCTCGACGACCTTGTCGAAGTTGGCGCCGGTGCGGTCCATCTTGTTGACGAACGCCAGACGCGGCACCGCGTACTTGTTGGCCTGACGCCACACGGTCTCGGACTGCGGCTGCACGCCGCCGACCGCGCACAGCACGAACACCGCACCGTCGAGCACGCGCAGCGAGCGCTCGACTTCGATGGTGAAGTCCACGTGCCCGGGGGTGTCGATGATGTTGAAGCGGTGCTGCGGCATGGACTTGTCCATGCCGGTCCAGAACGCGGTGGTGGCCGCGGAGGTGATCGTGATGCCACGCTCCTGCTCCTGCTCCATCCAGTCCATCGTCGCGGCACCGTCATGCACCTCGCCGATCTTGTGGCTGACGCCGGTGTAGAACAGGATGCGTTCGGAGGTGGTGGTCTTGCCGGCATCGATGTGAGCCATGATGCCGAAGTTGCGGTAACGCTCGATGGGAGTGGTACGGGCCACAGGGAGCCTCTCAAATTTCTTGGATTTCGGATGGCCGAACGCCGCCTTGCGGCGGCCTTCGGATTTGTGCCACGCGCAACGGCGCGGCTAGCGGCACTCAGATGGTGCCAGCGGGCCCCGTTTCCAAGGCCCGGAAGGTCACCAGCGGTAGTGCGCGAACGCCTTGTTCGCTTCCGCCATGCGGTGAGTCTCTTCGCGCTTCTTGATGGCGCCGCCACGGTTTTCCGAAGCATCGACCAGCTCGGCCGCGAGCTTGCGCGGCATCGAGTTCTCGCCGCGCTTGCGCGCCGAGTCGATCAGCCAACGCATCGCCAGCGCCATGCGACGGGAGGAACGCACCTCGACCGGCACCTGGTAGGTGGCACCGCCGACGCGGCGGGACTTGACTTCGACCGCCGGAGCGACGTTGTCCAGCGCCTTCTGCACCAGCTCGATGGCGTTGGGGTTCTTCTCGCCGATCACGTCCATCGCGCCGTACACGATCTTTTCGGCGACCGACTTCTTGCCGCTCAGCATCACCATGTTGATGAAGCGGGCGATGGTTTCGCTCCCGTGCTTGGGGTCCGGGAGAACGGCGCGCTGCGGCGTATTACCTTTACGAGACATGTGTACTTTCCCTTAGCTCTTCGGGCGCTTGGCGCCGTACTTGGAACGACCCTGGCGACGCTTGGCAACGCCGGCGGCGTCGAGCGAACCGCGCACGGTGTGGTAGCGCACGCCCGGCAGATCCTTGACGCGGCCGCCGCGGATCAGGACCACGGAGTGCTCCTGCAGGTTATGGCCTTCGCCGCCGATGTAGCTGATGACCTCTTCCTGGTTGGTCAGGCGCACCTTGGCGACCTTGCGCAGGGCCGAGTTCGGCTTCTTCGGGGTGGTGGTGTACACGCGCGTGCAGACGCCACGGCGCTGCGGGCACTTGTCCAGCGCCGGAGAGGCGCTCTTGTAGGTGGTCGCCTGCCGCGGCTTGCGGACCAGCTGGTTGATCGTCGCCATCAGTGGATTCTTCTGATTGAGGCCGTCGGGCCTGGATGCGTGAAAACGAAGGCAGGCCGAAGGACGGCCTGCCGAGACAGGAAAGTATAGCGGGCAAGTCAAAGCGCCGTCAACACAACGGAATTTTTACTTGCTGGCCCATCCGGGGCCGGAATACGGGGCGCTTCCGCTGCGCCCCCTTTCGCGTGGTAGACCGGCGCCGCGGGCGGGACCGGTCCGGCGTGCTGCTTACTCTTCGCTGCCGGCAGCCGCCGGGGCGGAGGTCTCGACCGCCGGCTCGGCGCTGCCGCCGGACAGGGTCTGCATCTCCGACTCGGTCAGGCCGCTGGCGTTGCGGCGGCGCGTGTTGTGGTACGCCAGGCCGGTACCGGCCGGGATCAGGCGACCCACGATCACGTTTTCCTTCAGGCCGCGCAGCGTGTCGCTGGTGCCGCGGACCGCCGCCTCGGTGAGGACGCGGGTGGTCTCCTGGAACGACGCGGCCGAGATGAACGACTCGGTCGCCAGCGAGGCCTTGGTGATGCCCAGCAGCACCGGCTCGTACTTGGCCGGCAGCTCGTTGCGGGTCACCAGGCGGGCATTCTCCTCGATGACGCGCTGGCGCTCGGCCTGCTCGCCGTTGAGGAACTTGCTGTTGCCCTGGTCGGTGATCTCGACCTTGCGCAGCATCTGCCGGGTGATGACCTCGATGTGCTTGTCGTTGATCTTCACGCCCTGCAGGCGGTACACGTCCTGGATTTCCTTGACCAGGTACGCGGCCAGCGGCTCGACGCCCAGCAGACGCAGGATGTCCTGCGGGCTCGGCTCGCCGTCCACCACGGTTTCGCCCTTGGCCACGTGCTCGCCTTCGAACACGATGATCTGGCGGTACTTCGGGATCAGCTCTTCGTGCTCCGACCCGTCGGTGTCCTTGATGATCAGGCGCTGCTTGCCCTTGGTGTCCTTGCCGAAGCTGATGATGCCCGAACGCTCGGCCAGGATCGCCGGATCCTTCGGCTTGCGCGCTTCGAACAGGTCGGCCACGCGCGGCAGACCACCGGTGATGTCGCGGGTCTTGGACGCTTCCTGCGGGATCTTGGCGACCACGTCGCCCACGCCGACCGGCGCGCCGTCCTGCAGGTTGACGATCGAGCGCGGCGGCAGCAGGTACTGCGCCGGCAGATCGGTGCCCGGGATGGTCAGGTCGTTGCCCTTGGCGTCGACGATGCGCACGATCGGGCGCAGGTCCTTGGCCTGGGTGCCGCGACGCTTCGGATCGGTGATCTCGCGCGAGGCCAGGCCGGTCAGTTCGTCGGTCTTCTCGATGACGGTGACGCCGTCGATGAAGTCGATGAAGCGGATGAAACCGGCCACTTCCGACACGATCGGGTGGTTGTGCGGATCCCAGTTCGCCACCGACTGGCCGGCCTTGACCGCGTCACCGTCCTTGGCGGTGATGGTGGCGCCGTACGGCAGCTTGTAGCGCTCGCGCTCGCGGCCGTGGCCGTCGAGCACCGACAGTTCGCCCGAACGCGACACCGCCACCAGCGAACCGTTGGCGTGCTCGACCGACTTGAGGTTGTTGAACTTGATCGAACCGGTGGTCTTGACCGTGATGTTGTCCACCGCCGCCGCACGCGAAGCCGCGCCGCCGATGTGGAAGGTACGCATGGTCAGCTGGGTACCCGGCTCGCCGATCGACTGCGCGGCGATGACGCCGACCGCTTCGCCGATGTTGACCAGGTGGCCACGGGCCAGGTCGCGGCCGTAGCAGCGCGCGCACACGCCGAACGCCGATTCGCAGGTGATGGTCGAGCGGACCTTGACCGACTGCACGCCGGCCTCTTCCAGCTTGGCCACCCACTGCTCGTCGAGCAGGGTGTTGCGGGTGACGATCGGATCCTCGTCGTTGCCCGGCAGGAACACGTCCTCGGCCACCACGCGGCCGAGCACGCGGTCGCGCAACGGCTCGACCACGTCGCCGCCTTCCACGATCGGGGTCATGGTCAGGCCGTCGGTGGTGCCGCAATCCGGCTCGGTGATCACCACGTCCTGCGCCACGTCGACCAGGCGACGGGTCAGGTAACCGGAGTTGGCGGTCTTCAGCGCGGTATCGGCCAGACCCTTACGGGCACCGTGGGTGGAGTTGAAGTACTCCTGCACGTTCAGGCCTTCGCGGAAGTTCGCCTTGATCGGCGTCTCGATGATCGAGCCGTCCGGGCGGGCCATCAGGCCGCGCATGCCGGCCAGCTGACGGATCTGCGCCTGCGAACCACGCGCGCCGGAGTCGGCCATGATGTACAGCGAGTTCATCGACTTCTGGTCGATGGTCTCGCCCTTGGCGTTGACCACCTTCTCGGTGCCGATGGTGTCCATCATCGCCTTGGCGATGCGCTCGTTGGTGCGCGACCAGATGTCCACGACCTTGTTGTAGCGCTCGCCGGCGGTGACCAGACCGGACTGGTACTGCTCCTGGATTTCCAGCACTTCCTGCTCGGCTTCGCCGAGGATGCCCTTCTTCTCCGACGGGATCAGCATGTCGTCGATGCCGATCGACACGCCGGCGCGGGTCGCGTAGGCGAAGCCGGTGTACATCAGCTTGTCGGCGAACACGACGCTGTCCTTCAGACCCAGCTGACGGTAGCTGGAGTTGATCAGGCGGCTGATGTTCTTCTTGGTCAGCTCGGTGTTGGCCAGCGCGAACGGCAGGCCTTCCGGCAGGATCTCGGCCAGCAGCGCGCGCCCGATCGTGGTGTCCACGATCGAGGCCTTCTTGGTGCGGTTGCCGTCCTCGTCGATCACCGTCTCGGTGATGCGGACCTTGACCTTGGCGTGCAGTTCGACCGCACGGTTGTCGTAGGCGCGCTTCACTTCGGCGATGTTGGCGAAGACCATGCCCTCGCCCTTCTTGTTCTCCAGCGCGCGGGTCATGTAGTACAGACCCAGCACCACGTCCTGCGACGGCACGATGATCGGCTCGCCGTTGGCCGGCGACAGGATGTTGTTGGTGGACATCATCAGCGCGCGCGCTTCCAGCTGCGCTTCCAGCGACAGCGGCACGTGCACGGCCATCTGGTCACCGTCGAAGTCGGCGTTGAACGCGGTGCAGACCAGCGGGTGCAGCTGGATCGCCTTGCCTTCGATCAGCACCGGCTCGAACGCCTGGATGCCCAGACGGTGCAGGGTCGGCGCACGGTTCAGCAGCACCGGGTGCTCGCGGATCACCTCTTCCAGGATGTCCCAGACCTCGGCTTCTTCGCGCTCGACCAGCTTCTTGGCGGCCTTGATGGTGGTGGCCAGGCCGCGACGCTGCAGCTTGGCGAACACGAACGGCTTGAACAGCTCCAGCGCCATCTTCTTCGGCAGGCCGCACTCGTGCAGGCGCAGGGTCGGGCCGACCACGATCACCGAACGGCCGGAGTAGTCCACGCGCTTGCCGAGCAGGTTCTGGCGGAACCGGCCCTGCTTGCCCTTGATCATGTCGGCCAGCGACTTCAGCGGGCGCTTGTTGGTGCCGGTGATGGCACGGCCGCGACGGCCGTTGTCCAGCAACGCATCGACCGATTCCTGCAGCATGCGCTTTTCGTTGCGCACGATGATGTCCGGCGCGTTCAGCTCGAGCAGGCGGCGCAGGCGGTTGTTGCGGTTGATGACGCGGCGGTACAGATCGTTCAGATCGGAGGTCGCGAAGCGGCCGCCATCCAGCGGCACCAGCGGACGCAGATCCGGCGGCAGCACCGGCAGCACGGTCATCACCATCCACTCCGGACGGTTGCCGGACTCGATGAAGGCCTCGATCAGCTTGATGCGCTTGGTCAGACGCTTGAGCTTGGTTTCCGAACCGGTGCTGGCGATCTCTTCGCGCAGGCGGGTCATCTCCGACTGCAGGTCGATGGTGCGCAGCAGTTCGTACACGGCCTCGGCGCCCATGGCGGCGTCGAAGTCGTCGCCGTGCTCCTGGCGCGCGGTCAGGTACTGTTCTTCGGTCAGCAGCTGGCGGCGCTCCAGGGCGGTCAGGCCCGGCTCGGTCACCACGTAGGCTTCGAAGTACAGCACGCGCTCGATGTCGCGCAGGGTCATGTCCAGCATCAGGCCGATGCGCGACGGCAGCGACTTCAGGAACCAGATGTGCGCGACCGGCGAGGCCAGGTCGATGTGGCCCATGCGCTCGCGGCGCACCTTGGCCAGGGTCACTTCGGTGCCGCACTTCTCGCAGACCACGCCGCGGTGCTTCATGCGCTTGTACTTGCCGCACAGGCACTCGTAGTCCTTGATCGGGCCGAAGATGGCGGCGCAGAACAGGCCGTCGCGCTCGGGCTTGAAGGTCCGGTAGTTGATGGTTTCCGGCTTCTTCACTTCGCCGAAGGACCACGAACGGATCAGGTCCGGCGAGGCCAGCGCGATCTTGATCGCGTCGAAGTCCAGCGTCTGGCGCTGCTGGTTGAAGAGGTTGAGCAGGTCTTTCATTTGATTTCTCCGGGAATCGGGAATAGCGAATAGGGAATCGTTGGAAGCGGAGAGGCGGGACAGGAAACGCCGGCGGCCTGTGGGCAAACGCCCGGGCGGTTTCCTAGTCCCGACTCCTCATTCCCTGCCCTCAGTCTTCCAGTTCCATGTTGATCGCCAGCGAGCGGATTTCCTTCACCAGCACGTTGAAGGACTCCGGCATGCCGGCGACCATCTCGTGCTCGCCGTCGACGATGTTCTTGTACATCTGGTTGCGGCCCTGCACGTCGTCGGACTTCACCGTCAGCATTTCCTGCAGGGTGTAGGCCGCGCCGTAGGCTTCCAGCGCCCAGACTTCCATTTCGCCGAAGCGCTGGCCGCCGAACTGCGCCTTGCCGCCCAGCGGCTGCTGGGTGACCAGCGAGTACGGGCCGGTGGAGCGCGCGTGCATCTTGTCGTCGACCAGGTGGTTCAGCTTCAGCATGTGCATGTAGCCCACCGTGGTATGGCGATCGAACGCCTCGCCGGTGCGGCCGTCGTACAGCTGGGTCTGGCCGCTGATCGGCAGGTCGGCGAGTTCGAGCATGTGCTTGATCTCGGCCTCGGTGGCACCGTCGAACACCGGGGTGGCCATCGGCACGCCGTCGGTCAGGTTCTTCGACAACGCCAGCAGTTCCGCGTCGCTGAACTGGTCCAGATCCACGCGGTCCTCGCCCAGCTTCTGGTCGTGGTTGTAGATCTGCGCCAGGAACTTGCGCAGGTCGGCGACCTTGGCCTGGGCCTCGAGCATGTTCTGGATCTTGCGACCCAGGCCCTTGGCGGCCCAGCCCAGGTGCACTTCCAGCACCTGGCCGATGTTCATACGCGACGGCACGCCCAGCGGGTTCAGCACGATGTCCACGGTCTCGCCGTTGGCCATGTACGGCATGTCCTCGATCGGCTGGATCATCGACACGACACCCTTGTTGCCGTGGCGACCGGCCATCTTGTCGCCGGGCTGGATGCGGCGCTTCACCGCCAGGAACACCTTGACCATTTTCAGCACGCCCGGGGCGAGGTCGTCGCCAGCGGTGATCTTGCCGCGCTTGTCGGCGAAGCGACGCTCGAACTCCTTCTCGTGCGCCTGGATCTGCTTCTGCGCGCGCTCGATCGCCTCGGAGGCGTCCTCGTCCTTCATGCGCAACGCGAACCAGTCGGACTTCTTCAGGCCGTCCAGGTAGGCGTCGCTGATGGTGTCGCCCTTCTTCAGGTTCGGACCGCCGTTGGCGACCTTGCCGATCAGCTGGCCACGCAGACGCGCATAGATCGCGCTCTCGAGGATGCGGAACTGGTCGTCGAAGTCCTTCTTGACCCGCTTGATCTCGTTTTCCTCGATCTGGCGGGCGCGCTTGTCCTTCTCGATGCCGTCGCGGGTGAATACCTGCACGTCGATGACGGTGCCGTCCATGCCCGGCGGCACGCGCAGCGAGCTGTCCTTCACGTCCGAGGCCTTCTCGCCGAAGATCGCGCGCAGCAGCTTCTCTTCCGGGGTCAGCTGGCTCTCGCCCTTCGGCGTGACCTTGCCGACCATGATGTCGCCGGCGCGCACTTCCGCACCGATGTACACCACGCCGCTCTCGTCCAGACGGTTCAGCGCCTGCTCGGACACGTTGGGGATGTCGGCGGAGATTTCCTCCGGTCCCAGCTTGGTGTCGCGCGCCACGCAGGTCAGCTCTTCGATGTGGATCGTGGTGTAGCGATCCTCTTCCACCACGCGCTCGGAGAGCAGGATGGAGTCTTCGAAGTTGTAGCCGTTCCACGGCATGAACGCGATCAGCATGTTCTGGCCCAGGGCCAGCTCGCCGATGTCGGTCGAGGGGCCGTCGGCCAGCACGTCGCCGCGCGCGATCACGTCGCCCACGTTGACCAGCGGACGCTGGTTGATGCAGGTGTTCTGGTTGGAGCGGGTGTACTTGATCAGGTTGTAGATGTCGACGCCGGCGTCGGTGCCGCCGCCGATCTCGGCCTCATTGACCTTGACCACGATGCGGCCGGCGTCGATCTGCTCGATCACGCCGCCACGGCGGGCGTTCACGGTCACGCCCGAGTCGCGCGCCACGGCGCGCTCGATGCCGGTACCGACCAGCGGCTTCTGCGCACGCAGCGTCGGCACGGCCTGGCGCTGCATGTTCGCGCCCATCAGTGCGCGGTTGGCGTCATCGTGCTCCAGGAACGGCACCAGCGCGGCCGCGATCGACACGGTCTGCATCGGCGACACGTCCATGAAGTGCACTTCCGCCGGCGGCTTCAGCAGCGACTCGCCCTGGTAGCGGCACGGCACGAACTGCTCGGTCAGGCGGCTCTTGGCATCGTGCAGCGCGTTGGCCTGGGCGATGACGTACTCGTTCTCTTCGATCGCCGACAGGTATTCGACTTCGTCGGTGATCTGGCCGTCCACAACCTTACGGTACGGCGTCTCGAGGAAGCCGTACTGGTTGGTGCGGGCATACACCGCCAGCGAGTTGATCAGGCCGATGTTCGGGCCTTCCGGCGTTTCGATGGTGCAGACGCGGCCGTAGTGGGTCGGATGCACGTCGCGCACTTCGAAGCCGGCGCGCTCGCGGGTCAGACCGCCCGGACCCAGCGCGGAGACGCGACGCTTGTGCGTCACTTCCGACAGCGGGTTGTTCTGGTCCATGAACTGCGACAGCTGCGAGGAGCCGAAGAACTCCTTGATCGCGGCGGCCACCGGCTTGGCGTTGATCAGTTCCTGCGGGGTCAGGCCTTCGGACTCGGCCATCGACAGACGCTCCTTGACCGCGCGCTCGACGCGGACCAGGCCCACGCGGAACACGTTCTCGGCCATTTCGCCGACCGAACGCACGCGACGGTTGCCCAGGTGGTCGATGTCGTCGACCACGCCGCGGCCGTTGCGGATCTCGGTCAGGACCTTGATCACGTCCAGGATGTCGGAGCTGTCGGCGTGCTCGGCGACCAGGCGCTTGGACTCCTCGTCGTTGCGCTCGCCGAAGTACTTCTTGTCGTACAGCACCGACTCGCCGGTGACTTCCTTGCGGCCGACACGGCGGTTGAACTTCATGCGGCCGACCGTGGACAGGTCGTAGCGCTCGAAGGTGAAGAACAGGTTGTGGAACAGGTTCTGCGCGGCGTCCTTGGTCGGCGGCTCGCCCGGACGCATCATGCGGTAGATCTCGACCAGCGCCTCGAGCTGGGTCTTGGTCGGATCGATGCGCAGGGTGTTGGACAGGTACGGGCCGCGATCCAGGTCGTTGACCCACAGCGTGCCCACGGCATCGACGCCGGCCTTGCGGAACGCGGTCAGCTGATCTTCGCTGATTTCGTCGTTGGCGCTGGCCAGCAGTTCGCCGGTCGAGGCATCGACCACGTCGTGCGACACGATGCGGCCGACCAGGTACTCGTCGGGCACGGCCAGCGCGGCGATGCCGGAGGCTTCGAGCTGCTTGACGTGGCGCGCGGTGATGCGCTTGCCGGCTTCGACGATGACCTTGTCGCCGTCGGCCAGATCGAAGTTCAGGGTCTCGCCGCGCAGGCGCTCGGGCACCAGCTCCAGCTGCACGCCTTCCTTCGGGTCGATGTGGAAGGTGTTGATCTCGAAGAACTCGGACAGCATCTCCTCGTTCGAGTAGCCGAGCGCGCGCAGCAGGATCGACACCGGCAGCTTGCGGCGGCGGTCGATACGGGTGAACAGCGCGTCCTTCGGGTCGAACTCGAAGTCCAGCCAGGAGCCGCGGTACGGAATGATGCGTGCGCTGTACAGCAGCTTGCCCGAGCTGTGGGTCTTGCCGCGGTCGTGGTCGAAGAACACGCCCGGCGAACGGTGCAGCTGCGAAACGATGACGCGCTCGGTGCCGTTGACGATGAAGGTGCCGTTGTCGGTCATCAGCGGGATTTCGCCGAGGTAGACCTCCTGCTCCTTGACGTACTTGATCGCCTTGGTCGAGGACTCGCGGTCGTAGATCACCAGGCGCACGGTCACGCGCAGCGGCGCGCCGTAGCTCATGCCGCGCTGGCGGCATTCACGCTCGTCGAACACCGGTTCGCCGAGCTTGTAGCCGACGTACTCCAGCGCCGCGTTGCCGCTGTAGCTGGAGATCGGGAACACCGATTTCAGGGCCGCGTGCAGGCCGTGGTCCGAACGCTTGTTCGGGTCGGTGTTCTCCTGCAGGAATTCGCGGTAGGAATCCACCTGGATGGCGAGCAGGAACGGCACTTCGAGGATCGAGCGCTGCTTGCCGAAGTCCTTGCGGATACGCTTCTTTTCGGTGAACGAATAAGACGTCATGAGGTATCACCTTGGCTGATGCGGGCCACGCGTCCGCGGCCCTGAGTGAACATAAATTGTCAGTTGGAAGTCGCTGGTATTGCCGGCACCAGCACGCCTTCTCCCGCTACTTCCAACTACCAACTCGGTGGTGAAGCGGGGACTGGGGAATGGAGAAAGGGGAATCGTGGAGCGCACGTAGCGTGGCTGTTCCGATTCTCCATTCCCGATTCCCGGTTCCCGCCTGAAACGGCCAAAGGCCGGGGGCTTTCGCCCCCAGCCTTCAGTGCATCGCCTTGAACGGCTGGCGATGCAAGGGACTGCTTACTTGACTTCGACCTTCGCGCCAGCGGCTTCCAGGTCCTTCTTGAACTTGTCGGCGTCTTCCTTCGACACGGCTTCCTTCAGGACGCCGCCGGCCTCGGTGAGGTCCTTGGCTTCCTTCAGGCCCAGGCCGGTGATGGCGCGGACGGCCTTGATGACGTCGACCTTCTTGGCGCCGGCATCGATCAGGATGACGTTGAACTCGGTCTGCTCTTCGACCGGGGCGGCGGCCACGGCCGGACCGGCAGCGGCGACCGGGGCGGCGGCGGAGACGCCGAACTTGTCTTCGATGGCCTTGACCAGCTCCATCACTTCCATGAGGGTCTTTTCGGCGATTGCGTCGACGATCTGCTCGTTAGACAGGGACATTGTGATTACCTTTGGAATTTTTTCTGGATGAGGTTCTAGTGAACCGTTTCAGGTGTCGCGAACTTAAGCCGTTTCGGCCGGGGCTTCCGCTTCGGCGTCGGCGGGCGCGGCGTCGCCGCCACCCTGCTTGTCGCCCACGGCCTTGACCGCACGGGCGAACATGCTCGCCGGCTCGGCCAGGACGCGTGCCAGCATGGCCAGCGCCTGCTCGCGGGTCGGCAGCGACGCCAACACCTCGAGATGAGCGGCCGGATACAGCTGACCACCCAGCGACACGACCTTGGCCTGCAGCTTGTCGTTACCCTTGGCGAATTCCTTGATCAGACGACCGGCAGCGCCGGGTTCTTCCGTCGAGAACGCATACAGCAGCGGACCGACCAGCGCGTCCTGGACGCACTCGTATTCGGTACCGGCAACGGCACGCGCGGCCAGGGTGTTCTTGACAACACGCAAGTACACACCGGTTTCGCGCGCCTTCTTGCGCATCGCGGTCATTTGCGAGACCGTGATGCCGGCGTACTCGGCAGCAACCAAGGAGTGGGCCTTCGCGGCGACGTCGGCCAGTTCGGCGACGACTTCTTGCTTCTGGGACAGATTGAGAGCCATTGCACTCCTCCGTTAAAGCCGGGAGTTGAAATGCGCGACCTGGGATGCGTCAGGAGCGATACGCCGCTCTTGCCAATCCCCAATCCCGAATCCCGAATCCCTGCTTCAAACTTACTCCGC
Organism: Xanthomonas sp. LMG 12462; assembly: GCF_009192885.1. Classification (NCBI taxonomy): domain Bacteria; kingdom Pseudomonadati; phylum Pseudomonadota; class Gammaproteobacteria; order Lysobacterales; family Lysobacteraceae; genus Xanthomonas; species Xanthomonas sp. LMG 12462. The sequence continues at coordinate 13,501 of NZ_NMPP01000098.1, forward strand.
TCGCGGCTCCTGCCGCTTGCGGTCCTGGGCGGCCTCCATCCTGGATGCCGGGGATGCCGCATGGCATCCCAGTTGGTGGCCGTTCCAGACCTGGAGTGAGCGCGCCCGGAACACCGGGCTGGCCTGCACCAGAAAAACTCCAGAAAGGCGGCACCATCTACGCCGGCTGGCCCCGAGGGGCTGATTAAGCGATCCCGCTGTACCGACGGCGACTCCTTGCCGTGTCGAGCTTCCGTGCCCGTCGTCGGTGTGCGCAGACCGCGCCTGCGGTCTTTGACGGCTTCGCGTCGGGTTGCCCCGGGCGACGCCTTCAAAAGGGTGACACCGGCGCCGCACCTGTCGGGCGGCGCCGTGTTGCGATTACTTCAGGGACAGCGAAGCCTGATCGATGGTGACGCCCGGACCCATGGTCGAGCTCACCGAGATCTTCTGCAGGTAGGTGCCCTTCGAGGTCGCCGGCTTGGCCTTGACCAGGTCCAGCAGCAGCGCCTGCAGGTTGCTCTTCAGCGCGTCGTCTTCGAAGCTGGCCTTGCCGATGGTGCAGTGGATGATGCCGGCCTTGTCGGTGCGGTAGCGCACCTGGCCCGACTTGGCGTTCTTGACCGCTTCGGCCGGGTTGGCGGACACGGTGCCGACCTTGGGGTTCGGCATCAGGCCGCGCGGGCCCAGCAGGGTGCCCAGCTTGCCGACGACGCGCATCGCGTCCGGGGTGGCGATGACCACGTCGTAGTTCAGGTCGCCGCCCTGCATCTTCTCGGCCAGGTCGTCCATGCCGACGGCGTCGGCACCGGCGGCCAGCGCCTCATCGGCCTTGGCGCCGGCGGGGGCGAACACGGCCACGCGCACGCTCTTGCCGGTACCGGCCGGCAGCACGGTGGAACCGCGCACCTGCTGGTCGGACTTCTTCGCGTCCACGCCCAGGCGCACGGCCACGTCGACGGCTTCGACGAACTTGGCCTTGCTGGTGGTCTTGACGATCTTCAGCGCTTCGTCGATCGAATACGCCTTGCCCGGCTGCACGGCAGCACGGATCGCTTTCTGTCGCTTGGTCTGTGCCATTGCTTAACCCTCCACCGTCAGGCCCATGCTGCGGGCGGAACCCGCAATCGTGCGTACCGCCGCTTCCAGCTCCGCCGCCGTCAGGTCGGCTTCTTTCGCCTTGGCGATCTCTTCGAGCTGCTTGCGGGTCACCTTGCCCACCTTCTCGGTGTTCGGGCGCTTGGAGCCGGAGCTGACGCCCGCGGCCTTCTTCAGCAGCACGCTGGCCGGGGTGCTCTTGGTGACGAAGGTGAAGGTACGGTCCGAATAGGCCGTGATGATGACCGGAGTCGGCAGACCCGGCTCCAGCTTCTGCGTGGCGGCATTGAACGCCTTGCAGAATTCCATGATGTTCAGGCCACGCTGACCCAGCGCAGGACCGACCGGCGGCGAGGGGTTGGCCTGACCGGCCTTCACCTGCAGCTTGATGTAACCGACGACTTTCTTTGCCATTTTAGTGTCTCCGGGTGCTAGCGCCTAAACCGCAGGCTCCCCATCGCGACGGGAAAATCACGTGTCCCGCCATCACGTTTTTGAAGTGCGCAGAAAGCCGCCTCGCGGCGGCTTCCGTTCTGCCCGGCGGCTTGCCTGGACAGGGAGCCGCGCAGTATAGCAGAGATTTTGGCGCCCGGCGCAGCCGCGCCGGGGCGGGCTCAGGCCTTCTCGACCTGGCCGAATTCCAGCTCCACCGGGGTGGAACGGCCGAAGATCAGCACCGCCACGCGCAGGCGGCTCTTCTCGTAGTTGACTTCCTCGACCACGCCGTTGAAGTCGTTGAACGGACCATCGGTGACGCGGACCATCTGGCCCGGCTCGAACAGCACCTTCGGACGCGGCTTCTCCACACCATCCTGAACGCGCTGCAGGATCGCATCGGCCTCTTCGTCGCGGATCGGCAGCGGACGATCGGCGGTACCGCCGATGAAGCCCATCACCTTCGGCGTTTCCTTGACCAGGTGCCAGCTTTCGTTGTCGATGCGCGGAATGCCGCCTTCGTCGTGGGTTTCGATCTGGACCAGCACGTAACCCGGGAAGAACTTGCGCTCGGAACGGCGCTTCTGGCCGGAGCGCATCTCGATCACTTCCTCGGTGGGCACCAGCACGTCACCGAAGCGCTCCTGCATCTCGTCACGCGCAATACGGTCGCGCAGCGCTTGGGCCACGGACTTCTCGAAGCCTGAATAGGCGTGAACGACATACCAACGCTTCACTGCTGCACTCTCCTCAACGGCTCACGAACCACTGCATCAGCTTCTGGATCAGGAAATCGAACCCGCCCAGCAAAAGACTCAGAATGATCACCACCACGATCACCACCCAGGTGGTGCGGATGGCTTCCTGGCGGGTCGGCCACACCACCTTGCGCAGTTCGAAACGGGATTCGGACAGGAACTCGCGGCCTTCGCGACCTTTGGCGGTCAACAGGAACACCGCGACACCGGCGACCAGGCCGGCGACCACCGCCAGTCCGCGCAGCGGACCGGACCAACTCCCCAGCTGTGCAGCACGGCTCGCATCGCCGAACCAGAACCAGACAAACAGGCCGGCGACCACCAGCAACGCAGCGATGACGTACTTGACGATATCGCCACCGACAGAGGCGGCGGGGCCTTTGGAATGCTCGATCTTGCTGTTCATCCGACTCTTGCTGCTATGCGACCGAGGTCACTGGATAGGGAGCGGCAGATTGGCACGCCAGGAGGGACTCGAACCCCCAACCTGCGGTTTTGGAGACCGCTGCTCTGCCAATTGAGCTACTGGCGTGTAGTAAGAACGACTGCACTTCCCTGAGACGGCGAAGGCGGACCGAAGGTTCCGGCCCGCCCTTCGCTGAACCCGACGGCCGTAGCCGCCTGCACCTCGTCGGATTCCGGCGGCCGAGACCGCCATCCTGCCGTCGAGCCCGGCGGCCTGCGCCGCCGGA
>NZ_NMPP01000099.1:0-8390 GCF_009192885.1 Xanthomonas sp. LMG 12462
GCTGGCGCCCGCGCCGGCCGGCCCGACGCCCGAAGAAATCGCCGCCGCGGTCCTGGCCGAAGCCGATTCCGATCCGGCCCTGGCCGGCATCATGTCGCAGCAGGCGCTGGCGCCCGCGCCGGCCGGTCCGACGCCCGAACAGATCGCCGCCGCGGTCCTGGCCGAAGCCGATTCCGATCCGGCCCTGGCCGGCATCATGTCGCAGCAGGCGCTGGCGCCCGCGCCGGCCGGCCCGACGCCCGAACAAATCGCTGCCGCGGTCCTGGCCGAAGCCGATTCCGATCCGGCCCTGGCCGGCATCATGTCGCAAGCAGCACCCGCGCCCGCCGCGCTGACGCCGGCCCAGCAGGCCGAGCGCCAGGCCGACCTGGACGCGGTCGCGGCGATGGAGCGGCAGCGTGCCGCCGTGCCGCGCGATCTGGCCGCCGAAGACGATGCCGCCGCCGCGCGCGCGGTCAAGCGTCCGCCGATGGCGGTGCCGCCGGAACGCCGCGCCGAAGCCAGCCGCGCCCAGGCCGCCGGCGCCAAGTTGCCGCCAAACCTGCAGGCCTTCATGGCACCGGCCGTGCCGCATGGCTCGGCCATCGCCCCCGAACGCCTGGCCGAACGCCGCACCCGCTGGCTGCGCCTGCGCTGCGGCGAGCAGGCCTACGCCCTGGAACTGCTGAAGGTGCAGGAAGTGGTGCTGCCGGTGCCGCTGCTGGCGCTACGCGGCACGCCGCCGGCCATGCTCGGCATCATGAACCTGCGCGGCCAGGTGGTGCCGGTGCTCGACCTCGGCGTGCACCTGGGCGCGGCGCCGATCGAGATGGACATGCAGACCCGGGTGGTGGTGCTGGAAGAGAACGGCGAGACCCTGGGCCTGCGCGTGTCCGCGGTGGAAGACGTGGCCAGCCTCAGCGACCAGCAGATCGAGCCGCCGGACAACGCCCGCATCTGCCGCATTTCCAACCATCTGTTCCGCGGCGTGGCGCGGCTGGCGCAGCAGCCGATGATCCTGCTCGACGCCGAGCAACTGCTGCACTGACCCGGGCCGGCGGGCGGCAACTGGGAACGGTGCCGCACTTTCCAACCGCCGCTAAAGCTTTTCAGGCCACGGCCGTTATCTGCCATAGAACCATTGGTGCGGAGCAATGATGAGCACAGTCCCCCTTGGCGAAGATCTCGGTATCGAGACCAGCGCCGACCTGAAACAACGCCTGACCGCGTTCCTTGCGTCGGACGACGTGCTGCGGCTGGACGCCGGCGAAGTCCGCCGCATCCATACCGCATCCGTACAGGTGCTGTGCGCATTCGTCGATGCCCGTCGCAAGGACGGCAAGCGCACCGAATTCGAGGCCTGCAACGCCACCTTTCGCGACGCGGCACGCCTGCTAGGGGTCAGCGAATCGCTGGGCCTTCCTGCAACCCCTGACAATCTGAAATCTGTGGAGAACGCGGCATGAGCGCACGTATCTTGGTAGTGGACGATTCGGCGTCGATGCGCCAGATGGTCTCCTTCGCCCTCACCTCGGCCGGCTTTGCCGTCGAAGAAGCCGAAGACGGCGCGGTCGCGCTGGGCCGCGCCAAGGGCCAGCGCTTCAACGCGGTGGTCACCGACGTCAACATGCCGAACATGGACGGCATCACCCTGATCCGCGAACTGCGGCAGCTGCCGGACTACAAGTTCACCCCGATGCTGATGCTGACCACCGAGTCGGCGGCGGAGAAGAAGTCCGAGGGCAAGGCGGCCGGTGCGACCGGCTGGCTGGTCAAGCCGTTCAATCCCGAACAGCTGATCGCCACCGTCCAGAAAGTCCTGGGCTGATCCCTCCCCTCCTTTTCCGGATTCCCGCCTCATGAGCATGGACCTGCAACGTTTCCACGCCACCTTCTTCGAGGAAAGCCGCGAAGGGCTGGACGCGATGGAAGCCGGATTGCTGTCGCTGGAAGAAGGCAATCGCGACCCCGAGACCATCAACTCGGTGTTCCGCGCCGCGCACTCGATCAAGGGCGGCGCCGCCACCTTCGGTTTCGAGGCGATGGCCGGCCTCACCCACGTGCTGGAGACGCTGCTCGACGAACTGCGCGCCGGCAAGCGCGAAGTCGAAGCGCACGCGATCGACGCCATCCTCGGCTCGGTGGACGTGCTGCGCGCCCTGCTGCGCGAAGCCGAACACGGCGTCCCGGCCGATCCAGCCGCGGTCAAGGCCGTGCACGAGCGCCTGCAGCACGCGTTGAACGGCGGCCCGGCCGCGCCCACCGTCGCCACCCCGGCGGCGAACCAGCCGGCCGAGCCGGAAGCCTGGCAGATCGGCTTCACTCCGGCGCCGTCGCTGTTCATGAGCGGCAACGACCCGCTGCGCATCATCCGCGAACTCGAACACCTCGGTCCGCTGCAGGTCGCCTGCCGCAGCACGCGCCTGCCCGGCTTCGCCGAACTTGATCCGCTCGAGGCCTACCTGGCCTGGGACCTGGGCCTGGTCGGCAAGATCCCGCGCAGCGCGATCGAAGACACCTTCGCCTGGGTCATCGACGACTGCGAGCTGGAGATCCGCCCGGTGCCACCGCCGAGCCTGGCCACCGCGCCGGCGCCGGTGCTGACCGCGCCGCCGACCGCCGCCACCGCCGCCCCGGCCGCCGCCGTGGCTGCCAACGCGCCGGCGGGCAATGCCGCGGCCGCGCACGAAGCGGAAAGCTCGATCCGCGTCAGCGTCGACAAGGTCGACGCGCTGATCAACCTGGTCGGCGAACTGGTCATCACCCAGGCCATGCTCAAGCAGGTCTCCACCGGCCTGGACCAGGCCGTGGCCGAGCGCCTGTTCGCCGGCCTGGACCTGCTCGAACGCAACACCCGCGACCTGCAGGAAGCGGTGATCGGCGTGCGCATGCTGCCGGTGGACGCGGTGTTCCGCCGCTTCCCGCGCCTGGTACGCGACCTCTCCACCCGCCTCGGCAAGCAGGTGCGCCTGCGCACGATCGGCGAAGGCACCGAGCTGGACAAGGGCCTGATCGAGAAGATCGCCGATCCGCTGGTGCACCTGGTGCGCAACTCGATCGACCACGGCCTGGAACTGCCGGAGGCGCGCCGCGCCGCCGGCAAGGACGAGACCGGCACCATCACCCTGGCGGCCTCGCACCAGGGCGGCCACATCGTCATCGAAGTCAGCGACGACGGCGCCGGCCTCAACCGCAACCGCATCCTGGCCAAGGCCGCCGAACGCGGCATCGCCGTGCCGGACAACCCGAGCGATGCGCAGGTCTGGGACCTGATCTTCGCCCCGGGCTTCTCCACCGCCGACGCGGTCACCGACCTGTCCGGCCGTGGCGTCGGCATGGACGTGGTCCGCCGCAACATCCAGGGCCTGGGCGGCGAAGTGCAGCTGGAAAGCGAATCCGGCCGCGGCACCCGCGTGCTGATCCGCCTGCCGCTGACCCTGGCGATCCTCGACGGCATGACCGTGGCGGTGTCGGGCGAAACCCTGATCCTGCCGCTGGCCTACGTCATCGAGGCGCTGCAGCCCAAGGCCGACGACATCCGCACCATGGCCGGCGAAGGCCGCGTGCTGCGGGTCCGTGGCGAGTACCTGCCGATCCTCTCGCTCAGCGACTCCTACGGCTTCGGCCGCATCGAGCAGAGCGAAGAACCGCTGGTGGTGGTGGTCGAGGCCGACGGGCAGAAGCTGGCGCTGGAAGTGGACGAACTGATCGGCCAGCAGCAGGTGGTGGTCAAGAACATCGAGAACAACTACCGGCGCATCAGCGGCATCTCCGGTGCCACCATCCTCGGCGACGGCCGCGTCGCCCTGATCGTGGACATCGGTGGCCTGGTCCGCTCGCTGCGGGTGCAGCAGGCGGCCTGACCGCCCCGTCCTCCCGCGCCACGCCACACACGAGCCCCGGCAGCGATGCCGGGGCTTTTTGTTTGCGGTGCGCGCTGCAATCCGCGTCTCTGCGTACATGGCCGCCTGAGACAGGGCGACGCGCGCTGCACGCAGGTGCCCGCCATCCGACCTGCAAACACCGCAACGCGGCCCTAAAGAACCCGCCGCGATTGCCGATAGCCAATTGAGCGCACAGTTTTTGTCTACATGTGCGTGCCGGTCACACCTGGGGAGGTGGAACCGGCGCTTCAGGGGAGCGATCGGAGGAGCTGCCGGTCGCTGAAGCCGTGCTGCAGCAGTGGGGAAAACGCATCGTGTGCCGTGTTGGCGTGGCTTGGACGCATGTTTCCGCATGCCTTTCGCCTGTTTTACGCACTTCATCACAGATGAAACCAGCATTACGACCGGTTTTCCCTGCTACCGACCACGCCGTGACTCGTCCATTTTCAGGGGGTTCCAACATGACGTCGCTCTTGCAACGCTACAACGTGGGCCGCCGCCTCGGCGGCGCGTTCGGCCTATTGATCCTGCTGTCCTGTCTGCTGGTCGCGGCCGGCCTGCTGTCCATGTCGCGGGCGCGGAACGAGCTGGATCGCATCGTCAAGATCAACGTCGAGAAGATCCGCATCAGCAACGGCATGCTCGACGACAACGCCAACATCCTGGTCGCGCTCGGCACCTTGGCAATGGTGAGCAGCGAACAGCTCAACCGGGAAGCACTGGCGGAAATCAAGCAGCATCGCGCGCACTATATGGAGATGCGCAGGCAACTCGATGCGTTCCCTTCAACCAGCGAGCGCATCCGCACGCTGCGCGCGGAGATCGATGCGCAACGGACGGTCGCAGGCAAGATCAACGATCAGGTGATTGCGCTCGGCGCGGCCAATCGCAACGACGAAGCGCAAGCCCTATTGAACGAAAAGGCGCGACCGGCCACAGCCGCCTGGCAGGCCAAGATTCGGGAAAACGCCGATATCCAGGACGCGCAGATGAAGAAGGCCTATGCCACGGCCACCGAGGCGATGACCAATGGCCGCAACATGCTGCTCGGCGGCGGCCTGGCCGTGCTGATCGTCAGTGGCCTGCTGGCCTGGACCATCACCCGCAGCCTGACCGGACCGCTGAACCAGGCCACCCGCGCCGCCGAAGCCATTGCCGATGGACGCCTGGACAACGACGTGGCGACCGAGGCGCGCGACGAACCCGGCCGCCTGCTGGTCGCGATGGGCCGCATGCAGACCCAGTTGCAGCGCTTCTCCAGCGAAACCGCGCTGATGATCGAACTGCATGCCGACAAGGACGTGACCCACCGCATGCCGCAGGACTTCCCCGGCGTGTACGGCGAGCTGAGCAAGGGCATCAACACCATGATGTTCGAGCATCTGGACGCCATCGTCGACGCCATCGGCGTGCTCAACGAATACGCCAACGGCGACCTGCGCCGCGACGCCCGGCGCCTGCCCGGTAGCCGCGCCGTCCTGCACGAGTCGATGGATGCGGCCAAGGCCAGCCTGTTGGCGATCAACACCGAGATCAAGCGTCTGGCCGCGGCCGCCGCCGCCGGCGACTTCAGCGCCCGCGGCGATGCGGCGCACTTCCAGCACGATTTCCGGCTGATGGTGCAGGACCTCAACGCGATGATGGAGGTCAGCGACCACAACCTGGGCAAGCTGTCGGCCTTGCTGCAGTCCATCGCCGCCGGCGACCTCACCGCGCGCATGGAAGGCGAGTTCCACGGCGTGTTCGCCACCATGCGCGACGACGCCAACGCCACCGTCGAACAACTGACCGGCATCGTCGGTCGCATCCAGACCGCGGCGGTCAGCATCAACGCGGCCTCGACCGAGATCGCCGCCGGCAACGACGACCTGTCGCGCCGCACCGAGCAGCAGGCGGCGAGCCTGGAAGAAACCGCTGCGTCGATGGAGGAGCTGACCTCCACCGTCAAGCAGAATGCCGAGCACGCGCGCCAGGCCAACCAGTTGGCAGCAGGTGCCGCCTCGGTGGCCTCGCAAGGCGGCAGCGTGGTCGGCCAGGTGGTCGAAACCATGAGCGGCATCGAGGCCTCGTCGAAGAAGATCGCCGACATCATCGGCGTGATCGACGGCATCGCCTTCCAGACCAATATCCTGGCCTTGAACGCGGCGGTGGAAGCGGCGCGTGCCGGCGAACAGGGTCGCGGCTTCGCGGTGGTCGCCAGCGAGGTGCGGACCCTGGCCCAGCGTTCCTCGAATGCGGCCAAGGAGATCAAGAGCTTGATCGACGACTCGGTGGACCAGGTGGCCAATGGCTCGACCCTGGTACGCCAGGCCGGCGAGACCATGGCCGAGATCGTGGCCTCGGTACAGCGCGTCACCGACATCATGGGCGAGATCTCGGCGGCCTCGCAGGAGCAGGCGTCGGGGATCGAGCAGGTCAACCAGACCGTCACCCAGATGGACGAGACCACCCAGCAGAATGCCGCCCTGGTGGAAGAGGCCACCGCCGCCGCGCGCTCGATGGAGGAACAGGCCACGCAGTTGCAGGACGCGGTGGCCGTGTTCAAGTTGGATACCCTGCCGGCGATCGCATCGATCGCAGTCGCGTCGACAGCCCGCCCCGCCCCACGCAGCGTGCCGTCTGCGCCGCCACGCAAGCCGCGGCCGGCGCCGCAGTCCGTTGCGCTTGCCCAGGCGGCCAGCAGCGACTGGCAGGAGTTCTGAGTCCTCGTCGCAGTCGCATCGATGCGCGGCCGTGCACTGCACGGCCGCTCGACAGGCGACGCCGCGATGTCGGTGCGGGGCAGCCAGGCTGGCTGGCTGGCTGGCTGGCGCCCGCATCGTCTCCATCGACGCGGCGTACGGCAACCACTGCCGGCACGACCGCACTGAGGCGCTCAAGAATCTCCTGCGCCTGTCGATACCAAATCGAGCGCACGCTTTTTGTCTACACCGGTGCGTGCCGACAGGGCCTGGGGAGGTCCGTCGGCGCTTCAGAGGGATCGCTCGGTGCATGCGCCGATCGCTGAAGTCGCAAAACCGAACGGGGAAACCGCAGCCCTGACGACTGTTCCTTTTCGCGCCTGCCTTCGGCACGCGCGCAGCTTCGACTTGCAGTTCCTTGGTCCGTTTCGTCAGCTTGCCTACACCCGGGATCTCCGGCGCGCCACAACACGCGTCGTTCCTTCATTCGTACACGGGGGGCCACCATGCATGCGGTCTTGCGACACCGAAGACGCATCCACCCAGCGATCGACCGACGCCGTCGGCGATGGCAGGCGGAACTGGGGCATGCCAACGCCATGGTCACCGTCGCGAGTGCGGCGCTTTCGCACGACCCGCCTGTCGCGTCGCCCGTCATCACGCCATGTGACTGGCGCCGCCCCCAGCGCAGGCCGTCCGCGTCTGCCCGCGTCCACCGCCGACGTCGCATTCCTGCGCGCCGAGCAACCTTTTCGCCCCTTGGAGATGTGAAATGACCCGCCTTCTGCAACGCTACAACGTCGGTGTCCGCCTGTCGGCGGCCTTCGGCGTGCTGATTCTTCTTTCGGTGGTCCTGGTGATCATCGGGCTGTCCGGCATGGCCGAGGCGCGCAAGCACCTGGACATGATCGTGCTGGACCGCATGGCGAAGATCGAATTCAGCAACCAGATGCTCGACGCCAACTCCTCCGTGCTGGTTGCGCTGAGCACCTATACCACCTCCACCAACGCGACGATGCGGCAAGAGGCGCTGGAGACCTTCAATCGGCAGCGCGAGCGCTACGCCGAGGCTCGCGCCAAGATGGACAAGCTGTCCAGCACCGCCGGCGGCCGCGTCATCCGCGCCGACATGGACGCCAAACGCGCCGCTGCGAAACAGATCAACGACGCCATCGTCGCGCTGGGCGAAAAGGGCGAGAATGCCCAGGCGCTGGAGATGCTCAATCGCGAAGCGCTGCCGGCAACCCTGGCGTGGCAGAGCAAGATCCGCGAGTTCGCCGACCGGCAGAAGTCGCAGGCCGCCGAAGGCTATCAGTCGGCGCTGGACGCGATGCACCGTGGCCGCATGCTGCTGATCGGCGGTACCGTGCTGGCCCTGGTACTCAGCGCCTTGCTGGCGCTGACCATCACCCGCAGCCTGACCGCACCGCTGGGCCTGGCCACCCGCACCGCCGAGGCCATCGCCAATGGCGACATGCACAATGCCGTGCGCACCGAGGCCCGCGACGAAACCGGCCGCCTGTTGAACGCCATGGGTCGCATGCAGCAGCAGCTGCAGGCCGTGCTGGCCGCGCAGGCCGATATGGCCCAGCGCCACGACGCCGGCCAGATCAGCTACCGCATGGACGAAACCGTGTTCCCAGGCGACTACGGGCGCATGGTCCGCGACAGCAACGCCCTGGCCGCCGCGCACATCGCGGTGACCGAGCGCTTGGCGCAGATCATGGGCCGCTACGCCATCGGCGATCTGTCCGAGAACATGGACCGCCTGCCCGGCGAAAAAGCCCGCCTCACCGAGACGATGGACACGGTCAAGCACAACCTGACCGCGATGAACAGCGAGATC